>JBNKSB010000088.1:0-4416 GCA_050297095.1 Pontiella sp.
GTCTGTTCGATGGTGTCGCAGGCGGAGCCCATGGCAATGATCACCTTTTCGGCATCGGCGGCACCGACATAGTCGAACAGGTTGTACTTGCGGCCGAACTTGGCGGCAAACTTGTCCATGTATTCCTGCACGATTTCCGGCAGGGCGTCGTAGTATTTGTTGCAGGTTTCGCGACCTTGGAAGTAGACGTCGGGATTCTGGGCCGCCACCTTGATATAGGGCTTTTCAGGACGCAGCGCGCGATTGCGGAAGCGTTCGATGTATTCGGGTTCAACCATTTCGTTGACGTCTTCGTAGTCGATCCATTCAACCTTCTGCAGTTCGTGCGAAGTACGGAACCCGTCGAAGAAGTTCAGGAACGGAACCTGTCCTTTCAGCGTGGCGAGGTGGGAAACCACCGCAAGATCCATCGTTTCCTGAATGGAGTTGGCGGACATCATCGCAAAGCCGGTGTTGCGAACCGACATTACGTCGGAGTGGTCGCCGAAAATCGAGAGTGACTGGGCCGCAAGCGAGCGGGCGGAAACATGGAAAACAGTCGGCAGCATTTCGCCGGCAATCTTGTACATGTTGGGGATCATCAGCAGGAGGCCCTGCGATGCGGTGAACGTCGTGGTGAGTGCGCCGGCGCTGAGCGAACCGTGAACCGCACCCGCGGCCCCCGCTTCAGACTGCATTTCAACAACATCGACCGGCTTGCCGAAAAGGTTCTTCTTGCCTTGGCAGGCCCAGTCTTCCGAGTATTCCCCCATGTTGGAAGAAGGCGTGATCGGATAGATGGCCGCTACATCGGAAAATGCATACGCAATATGCGCAGCCGCGGTATTACCATCGATGGTTACCATTTTTTTACTCATTTGAGTTACTCCTTGGTTAGCTTCCCTTGATTAAGAAAAAACGAAAATTATCGCTATTTCGATTTTTTACACCCGGGTCTCCCCGCAAAAAGTTCGGAATATTCCCCGATCTCGCCCGAAATGAAAGTTTTTTTGATCGTAATTTTTCAAAAATTGGCACCAAATCGGCTATTTGAACTGAGTCCTAATAGTAAATTTAACAAAAAGAGCCCCAAAACGGGGCTCAAATAAACTGCAATGCTATGGTTGTTAGAATGATGCGGGCGTGTTCAATAAGGGATCGCTGACGGTGACGTTGCTTCCCGTCTCACTCTTAACCAGATCAAAAACGACACTGTCCGCCGAATCCGCCGCGATAGTAACAATCTTGGTTTCATACCCCTCGAGATGCAACTCATAGGTCCGCTCGCCAAGAATGCGTTGCTTGAAGGGGGTCTTTCCAACCAGTTCGGCCCCGCCGGGACGATAAACCTTCGCTCCGCTGGGCTCACTATCGATCAGAACGGTCTTCTCGCGCGAAGCCACATCCATTACAAGCGGGACCGTAACTTCGGAGCTGGCGGCCGGGGAAAGCATGAAGGGTTTAACCTTATATCCCTTTTTGTGCAGCTCAAAGGCGGAATCCTTTTCAACCAAAACCTCTATAGGAGTTGCGCCAATATATTCCACGCCACCGGAACGGTAAAGCTGGGCACCAGCCGGGTCACTGTTAATCGTCACATAGGGTAGAGGCTCCAGAGCAAGCTCAATGGTGCGCGGGGAGTCCGGCCCGATCATAATCTCCTGAGTATAGTACCGGTCGGCCTTGATTTCGATCTCCATGTCTTCTTTCACCAAGTGCCTGAACGGGGTCTGGCCCAACGTGACTCCTCGATGGACCACATAGGCGCCCGCCGGCTCGGTTTGCACAAGGATGATAGGCTCGCGCTTCAGTTCAACGACCAAGGGACTCTTTGTTTCCTCATCAACCTTGAACTGTACTGTATAGTATCCATCCTTGCGCATTTCATAGGTCTGCTTTTCGCTTGCCGGAACCGACAATGGCGTTACGCCCACACTGTTTCCCTCAAGGTCATAGACTTCCGCATTCTTGGGCTTACTCACCACCAACAAAGCATCACCGCGATCCAATTCAACGATCACATTGCCTTCGGGGTCGTCGGAAACAGTAACCATCTTCGGGTCATATCCCGGCATGCGAACCTCAAACGTCCTGTAGGGTTTGCTGTAGTCCATTTGATAGGGCGTGGCGCCAACGCGCCCAACGTCTTTGACATAGAGTTCCGCTCCCGGCGGATCAGTCAATACCAGCACACGCTGGCGGCGTTGAAGTTCAATGGAAGTGCTTGCAGAGTCGGTCGGCGAAACCACAACCGTCTTGGAAAAATAGCCTTCTTTGCGAAGTACATACTCCTTGTTCGCCGCTACAAGCTTGACTTTTAGCGGCGTTTTGCCAATCAGCTGGTTTCCCTGTTTCTTATATACCTTTGCCCCCGGCGGCGTGCTGGTAACCGTCACCGATGTACAGCCCGTCGCCCCAAGGACAGCAACCATACCAATAGCCATCAAAATCTTTGCAATACCTTTACTCATAGTCTTAGCATACCCTTCAATTTGTTTTTGTGAATGCGTGCCTTCTTTAGCATATCCCACACCAACTTCTTCAAAAACACGGTCGGTTACTACTTGGCTCTTCGGCATGAATACCTGTTGACGCCTTCTAGGAAAAGGCCTTAACTATGCACAATGAAATCAAAGACACAATGCCTACTTGAGACTTGTTAGCCTCTAGCCTGCTCCTTTCGACAGGCAACCTTTCCGACGCCCCTTATATTGCATGAGCACTAAAACCATCCATTTTGACAACGCCAGTGAAGCCAGGGAAATTGGTGCCATGCTCGATTCCCTCTCCGACCGCCTTGAACACAACCTGGGGGTTGAACTGATCATTCGCGACCTCACGGTGGGAATCGGCGGCCCCGATGAAGCGTCCGAACAACTGGCAAGCTTCATTGAAGATCTGCGCACGGCCCGCAACTACACCCACCTCGACGCACAGGCTGTCGGCTACGCATATGACGCATTCGAACAGGGAGAGCACAAGGTTTTTGAAAAACTGTCCAGCATTCGGGTAGATGTCGGCCCTCGCAAACCGTCTGTTTTCCCCAAAACTCTCGGCCAGCAGATCTATCTCGACGCCATGCTGAACAACCCCATTACGTTCGGTATTGGCCCGGCGGGAACCGGAAAAACCTATCTCGCCATGGCCATGGCCGTTTCCGCTCTGCTCAAGGATGAAATCAGCCGTATCATTCTAACCCGTCCCGCAATCGAAGCCGGCGAAAACCTCGGTTTTCTCCCGGGCGATTTCCAGCAAAAGGTCGCCCCCTATCTGCGCCCGCTCTACGACGCCCTCTACGACATGCTGCCCGCAGAAACCATTGAAAGTCATATTGAACGCGGCATCATCGAAGTGGCGCCGCTGGCCTACATGCGCGGGCGAACCCTCAACCACGCCTTTGTCATTCTCGACGAAGCCCAGAACACAACCCCCCAGCAAATGCTGATGTTCCTCACCCGTCTGGGCTTCGACTCCAAATGCGCCATCACGGGAGACCTGACCCAAATCGACCTGCCCAACCGCAACACATCGGGATTGATCGAAGCCCGCTCCATCCTTGGCAGTATCAAGGGGCTCGAAATGATCGAACTCACCGAACGCGATGTGGTACGCCACCCGCTTGTACAAAAAGTTATTGAAGCCTACCGCGAAAAGCGGACTCCCTGATCCGCCTAACCGGAGACCATCATGAAATTTAAGCTTTTAAAGAAGAGACAAAAAGGCATTGCCGAGCGCAAAACCGAAAGCAAAAAGCGCAAAAACATCCCCTACAAAGTCATTGGCTTGGGCATGGTGCTGTGGCTGTCGGTCACGTGGCTTTTTTTCGGACACGGCATTGCCCCCAAGGCAACCTATCAGGAGGGGCAAACCATCTCGGCAACGGTTGAGGCGATGGTCGACTTCGAATGCCCCAACCTGCACGACACCGCCCTCGCACGGGAACAGGCCGCCAACAGCATTCCGTTGATCTTTAAAATGAATCCCACTCCCCAGAAGCGGGCCGTAAAAAAGATACAGGTGGTCTTCGACCGGCTGGCGCAGGTGGCCGCCGCACCGGAAGCCGAAAAGGCCACCAAGACCGCATCCCTCAACGACCTGTTGCTGGGGTCGGATATCGAGGATGCCTCCCGCTTGGTCAAGGCCTTCCCATCCAACACCCTCGACTCGGCCCAAAACATCCTCATCAAAGGCATACAAATGGTGATGGAAACCGGCATCATGTCCGACGAAACCCGCGAAGCCTTTGCAACCGAAAACCCGGACCGCCCTCTTTCAGTCCTCACCGGATCCAAACTTCCGCCGAAGCAGGAGTTCCTTAAAAACATCTATTCCCGCCGGCAGGCCGTTTGGACCGTCACCGAATCAATTGGGAACGAAGACCGGCGGGATCTGCTCGACAAACTGCTCTTCTCCGTCATTGAAGACAATTTGAGCTAC
>JBNKSB010000089.1:0-3026 GCA_050297095.1 Pontiella sp.
ATTGCCGTGGCGCTGGCCCGTATCGGGATTGGTAAGCTGATTCTGGCCGACTTCGATGTGGTGGAGCCGAGCAATCTCAACCGCCAGCAATACTTTATCGACCAGCTCGGCATGACCAAGGCCGAAGCCCTCGAGACCAACCTGAAGCGGATCAATCCCTACGTGCGGTACGAAGCCCATTGCGTACGCATTACACCCGACAACATTCAAGCGCTGTTCGGGGAGGTCGATGTGATGGTCGAGGCCTTCGACCGCGCCGACCAGAAGGCCATGTTGATGCAGCATTTCAAAGGGAAACCTTTGGTCGCAGCCTCCGGCCTGGCGGGCTACGGACCGGGTGAAACCATAGGGGTGCGGAAAATGGGCAAGCTGGTTTATGTTGTTGGCGACCTGTCCACCGGAGCCGCTCCCGGCTGCGGCCTCATGGCCCCGCGGGTCGGCATCGCCGCCCACATGCAGGCCAACCTGGTCCTGCGCATCCTGCTTGGGGAGGAGTAGGGTGTATCATCCAGAGTGACGGCTGTCACTCTGGATGACATGATGGGGTGGCGGAAATAGAGGGCTGTAGAAGGGTGGGGGTGCAATGTCCTTGCGAAGAATAACGGAGAAGCGGTATTATTCCCCGTCTTTCCGGTGTTGTCGACCGGTATTTCATAACCAAATGAAGGAGGAAGGGATGAGTAAACATTGGATGTTGATGATCATGGGGTGTGTGCTGGTCGGCTCGGTGCTCAGTGCGTCGGCGGCTGAAGACGATCAGGTCGATCTGGTGCTGGGCGGGGGGTTGCTCTTTTCGTCCGACTATGACGAATTCATTGATGATGTATATGGATCGGCCGGCTATAGCGATGCCGGCGGAACCGGGTGGGTGGATTTTTATGGCGGCGTTGAATTTCACATCGATGAACAGTTAGCCCTGTTGCTCGGATGCGATGCCTTGGTGAACACCGTGGATGCGAATGGCGGATTGCTCAATGAAACCTATGCCAACCTAATTCTTGCCCCTTCAGTATACGGACAACTCTATCTTACTCCGGAACAGACCGTGTATGTGAATGGGGGATTCAGTTTGCCGCTTCCGGCTACGGGCAGTGATTATTTTGAGTTGGAAAACAACGGAATCGGTATTGGGGCCAACATAGGGGTCAGGCTGGCTGAGGTTTTCCGTATCGAAGCGGGCTACCTCTACCTGCCGGTCACAGCCAAGGCCACTTCCAGCAATCCGGTGTATGCACCAGGAACGCAGGAGGACTACAACTTCGGCGGACTGATGTTTCGTGCCTTGTTGTCGTTCTAGGCGGTACGTACGGCTATCCATGATGAACAACCTGTTCAACGACATTCCAGACGAGTTGACGGAGGAGCTGTTTACCGAGCTGGCAACCGGCGGGAAGGTTAGAGTCGAGCGGATCGTTTCAGACGGGCACGTCTCGCCGGAGGGATATTGGTACGACCAGGAGCAAAACGAATGGGTGTTGCTGATTTCCGGCTCGGCGGTGCTCGCCATCGAATCGGAGACCGGCATAGAAAAGATCGAGCTCCAATCCGGCGACTATCTGCTGATTCCGGCGCATCAGCGGCACCGCGTTGAATCGACTTCGAAGACCGAAAAAACGATCTGGCTGGCCATTTTTTATTAACCACGAAATACACGAAGCACACGAAAACGATTCCGGATGAAACGCATCCCGTTTTATCGCGTATTTGATCCAATTGCTTCTCTGGGCGCAATTGTGTGGTAAATTTCCCTCATGAAGATTGAGCGGTTTGAATTTGGTGAATATGAAGTGCTGGCGGTGCCGGTGCTGCGCGACAATTATGACTATCTCGTCTGTCGCGACGGCCGTGCCGTTCTCTTTGATGCGGGGGAAGCGAAGCCGGTGTTGAGGACGCTTGACGAGGAAAACCTTCAGTTGCTGGAAGGCTTCATCACCCATACGCATCCCGATCATGTGGGCGGGTGCCGGGCCATTCAGGAGCGTCTTGGAATCCTGTTTGTCAGCCCGGCGGTCGAGGAGCGCTCGTACGACGTACTCGGAACGCCCTGCCGCTCTATTTCAACGCCGGGGCATATGGCGGTACACAAGATCTATCATCTCCCCGAACTCGGTATTCTGTTCGCCGGCGACGCGCTTATTAACGGTGGATGCGGGCGGTTGCTCGGCGGAACGGCGGAGCAATCCTTCCATAGTCTCCAGAAGATAAAGGCGCTTCCAGATCACACCCGCATCTTTGGAGGGCACGACTACCTTGTCGAGAACATGCGGTTTGCGCTGGCGGTCGAGCCGTCCAACGCCAATGCAAGCGCGAGGCTGGAATTGTACTGCAACGACCCTGCCGCCGCGATTTTTGCGACGCTGGCCGAGGAGAAGCAATCCAATCCCTTTCTGCGCGTCGACAGCGTCGAGTCCTTTGTCGAACTGCGTCAGCGAAAAGACCTGTATTAAACACAACGGCACCAAGGGACAGATGCGGGCTTTTCTACTGCGGTTCCCTGTACGGTTTGCTGACGGTACTTACCATGAGTACATAGCGCCGGCCTAGTCATCGGCGGGTGACATCAGTTCACGCAGCTCCGGCGAAAGATGTTCGGCGATATCATCATCCGATGCTTCCGGATGTTCATAGAGATAATCATACAGCGCGCCACGATCGGCCTCGTTCAGGCCCAGCGTTTCTGCTAAATCGTTGGCATGCCGGAGGGCGTTGGCTTCTCTCTCGCGGACTCCCTTTTCCTCGATATAGGTGGCAAGTTCGTTTTGCTGGTCCGGAGTAAGCTGCGCATTAAGTTCCTGCAGGATACTCTCGTTCTCATACCATTTTTTGGGCCAGTGTATGTCATAGGCCTGATCCCGGATGGTTCCCCTCTGCTCATCCACTGACTGCAAATATGCGTTCTGTTCGGGGGATAGTTCTACCCCATCCCCCTTCATGGAATAAAGAGCCCAATAGTTCATCATGCTCTCCCGCTCCGCTTCCATCATGCTCTGCCACTTTCCTTTGAACTCCTTCTTCTGCTGGTCGCT
>JBNKSB010000090.1:0-8698 GCA_050297095.1 Pontiella sp.
TCGATTCGCCGCAGCTAGGTAGTTGCCATGCTCACTATAAGATTGTCCATCCGGAGTCTTGATTTGGCTCAATATGCTGCCCCAATTTTCCCCGGATTTATAGCCTTTGGATAACTTCTGGAACATAGTGTTCCAATCACCTCCTGTGATTTCCCCGAAATCATTCCGATTGACCTGGAATTTGCGGCTGTCCTCGTCGCTGCTTTGCCAATCGGTCATCTTTCCAATCTGTGCTGGCCAGCAGGCATCAAGCACCACGCGCCGGTTCAACCGCACGATCAGGACATCGTCCGCAAAACCCACGAAGCGATACTTCCCATCTGCAGGCGCGGCAATCTGCCCCCGGTAGACGCAGATCCAGTAGCTCGGCTTCACCTCGTCCTCCACTCCAAAGGCCTTCGGGGCTTCGGCGGCATCCATCGGCGGAAGATTGAACGACGTAGCGAATTTTTCCTTGGGAGCAACATAGAATGATTTAAGAGCTGACGCCTTCAAGCCGGACCGGATGAGCTTGTGTATCGCCTGCGTGTACAATTCCTGCGCCTCGCCACTGTAGGTATTCTCTTCGGCCAGTTTACCGATGGGAGTAAGTTCATGCCGCGGTGTTTGCTTCAAGTCATAAAAGTGTCCGATAAATTCGTTGCCGCCCCCCCGGCTTTTGCTGCTGCCGAACAGGTCGAGATCAAACCCAAAGCCCACACTGGCCAAGCCGCCACCGCCACCGGCACTAAAACCGCCCTTCACCCCGATAATTTCCGGCATTCTGATATCAACATGAGGCGATGGCGTTTTCACCACGAGGGTTTGGCGGAGTTTGGGTGGCCGGCTTGTTTTCTTGAGGTTGACCGGAACCTGCAATTTGCGCAGGTTCATTTTGGGGCGGGTCACCGGCTTTGCAGTAAATACCTGCTCAGGTTTGATCACCGCCGTCACCGCAACAAATGAAAACGCCAGAATGACAAACACCACATGGATGGCGATGCTCACCACCATGGCGCTCGATTTCTTGTGATTCAGAAAAAACCTTTTCTTCTTTCCATTATCCATATCTACCTTGCCCATCGACTAGAATTGCCTTGTCCTACATGATTCGATTCCCATTCCCAGCGACAGGAATCTAAACTCCCCAACAAATCAATGCTTAGTAATAATCACAATTCCTCGAATCATGAACTGGTTTCGACTTTGCGCGCCATGTTTCAGTAACATGAGCACCTCATAACCTTGCAACGAAGCGGCCGGGGTTACGTCTTATTGGCGCCTAGGAAGGTCCGACATGCGAAGCGCGGCGCTTCTTTTTACTCCAGAGAGGTGTTGCTTCAATTACGGAGCGGTGATCGAGTCACTGGTTTCGACGTTGAGGGCCGGGTTGTAGGTCGAACCCGAGGCGCGGTGACATTCGCCACCGTTGCGGTATACGTGCCGCTCCTCTTTACCTTGGACGATTAGAACGATACAACGCCGTTTCCGCCGGTGGTTCCGGAGGCCGACTCGGTCGTTGTCCCGGTCCAGTTCACGGACACCGTGGCATTCAGCACAGCCGCGCCGGAGTCGTTCTTGACCGTGATGGTCGCGGTGGCGGAATAACGGTTGCCGGGATTGGAGTTCCAGCCCATGGCGATATCCGTAATGTAGACCTCCGTCTGCGTTCCGGCCGGGTCGACGTTGATTCCCCGCGTGGCCGTGGCCCTGCCGCCCTGTCCGCCGGAAACCTGCACCGTCCAGCTGTTCAGCCCCACATCAAGGAACGCACGCCTAGTAATTGGGCTCAGGACCAGTTGGGTGGACCCGGGTGCAGGTATCGTCCATGTAGGCTCCCTCGGGCAGCTTATCCAGGGCATCCTTATGCTCGAACAACCACTTGGCGGACTCCTTGTGGGCGATAATTTCTCCCCGCTCATCGGTTACAGTCACCAGATAGAATGCGTAATCCCTGCCCCGGGTCTCGCCATCCATTACATATTTCAACATCTTGAAGCTCGATCCGGTAAGCTCGATCTCCGACTTCTCCGTCGGGATGAATGAGCCGGTCTTCTTTTCCACAAGAAAGTACTTGTGGCGATCAATCCACTGACAACCGATGGCATAGTACGTGACAGTGAGTTCATGGTGGTATTCCGCTTTGTCCGCCAGCTTGACGCGTGCCCTGAATGAATGCATCGTCGCGCTCGGCGGGATTACATCCATATGCGGCGTTCCTTTGTAATAACCCAGACGAGATTCGCCTCGATCCCAAAAATCGATCGTCAGCTTGGGAGGATTTAACAGTTCGAGGAACAAGCGGTCGTCCTCCGAAAGGGCACTCAGCGGAATCTTGACGGTGGCTCCGGATGAATTCCTCAACCAGACCCTGTCCATCACGATCTTTTCATATTCGGCATCAACATGCTTGCCGGATTGCAACGTCCATGTACGCACCTCCGCGTGAACACCCAGACTAACCAACAGCACAATGGTAAGAACAGAGAATTTCATTACATCTCCTTCATCGGCAACGCCGCGCTATCATCGTAATAGTCATTGAACACCGGACCATTCGTCAACATGGCCTCGCCCTGCACCAGATGCGGGCAAATGGCGTCCAGCGTCTCCCAGGAAGGCACTTCTGTGGTAAACATGGGCAGAATGGGCCCGCCATACGAGTTTCTCTTGTAGTTCACCCCGTCCACCTCGACCACCAGCTGCGCGCTAAACTGACCTCCTGGCGATTCGCCGATGAACACCTCCATATCCTTCGCAACCCCTGGCTCCAAGGTAATCCAGTCCCCGACCACGGCGCCCTGGGCCCCTAGGCGGTATGTTTCCGAATCGCCCGAATTGCTGGTCCAACCGCATCCCTCTTGGATGGAGGAGCCCGGCCAACTGGCCGCCAACACCAGCTCGCCATCAACCCGAACCATCAAGACATCATCGCCGAATCCCCGGAATCGAAACCTGATCGCACTGCTGTGAACCAGTTTGCCCTTATAGAGTATACCCCAGCAATATCCCGCAGCACCTGCTTCATCGAACGCTTCCGGCCCCAGGTCCGACGGTATCTTCGGCACCATGAAGCACGTGGAATAGAGCTTGGTGGGCGAACGGTAGAACCTCGACAGATCCGCCTCATCCCATCCAGACAGGAAGAACTGCAGCACAATATCCTGATACTCGTCGGTGCTCATGGAATAAAACCCGCCGTTGCTCCGGCGATTGAAATCATAGTAGGTCCCCACGAAGTCATTGCCGCCCGAAACCGTGGACCCCATCAGCGTCACGTTCTTAACTTCCGGCAACTCCAGAAAGTCGCCTCCCAGCCCAATCCCCTCCATCAAGCCCTCCCCCGACCCAACCAGGTCGGGAATCTGGATATCCGGCATCTTGGCTGTCTTGACCTTGGCTACGATGCGCGAGGACGGTTTCGGCGTGGAACTCTTCTGGACCTTCACCTTCGGTTTCTTCAGATTCATCTTCGGCCGCGCTATCGGGGGAGGAGCCTGGAACTCGGGTTCCTGCTTGTTCACCACCGAGAAGACTACAAAAATACCTGCCAGAAAGAACGCCCCCGCGTGAACCAGCACACTGATAATAAAACCGCTGGGAGCACCCTTCCCAACCTTCCCTGACCATTTGGAGACATGTTTCATCTAATTAATCCCATTGAACATATATACCATAATCGATTTGAATGGGGGCGTGATCGAGAGCATAGCCCTAAAGCTTTCATGTTTCAGTAACATGCCGTACCCCTCCCCCTGTAAAGACCTTCAGTCCCAGCCGTTGCAAAAGCAACGTCCAGCTCGGGAACCATCCGATGGAGCAATGATCTCCGGAAAACCCCATGCCACAGCAACGGCTTCAAAGCTTGGTCAAATCCAGAAAGTAGACATCGTTTTCCCGCAGATCCAATTCCCTTGAAAAGGATGAACCTGGAGCGATGGCGATGATCTCTTTGGAAACCGGCGAACCATCGTTCTGGCGTTTAATCTCATCGACCTGTTTTTTGGAAAGCTGGCTGGGTTTGCCGAGATCCAGATAGGAGGTATAGGCATCGTTGCTGCGATAGCCGATCTTGTAGATCTCCAGCGCATAGGTTCCCGCCGGCACGTTCGCGAGGTTGATCTTCAGCTTGCCCTTAGGCTTCGAAGGCAGGTCGCGCACATAGTATTGCTGGTTGTTGATCCCTTCCTCCAGCGTGTAAGTGTAGTCCCATGCCAGCACCTGGATATTGCCGTCCGCATCCTTGCTCGCCCAGGACGCCGAATCGTTGTTGACCAACTCGGTGTCGCCCAGCCGGTTCATGAACTGGTAGGCGTAAAACGCGGGCTTGTTGATTTCCTGGATCGTCAGCAGTCCGAAACCTCCGTGGAACGGAGTGAACCGCGGGCCGGGCTCCTCGAAGATGTCCGTGAAAACCCAATACGACATGGACTGTGCGGCATCTCCAACCTGCTTGATCTTCTGCAGGATGTAGGGCGCTTCGTGATAGCTGTCGTGGAGCGGATCGGCCGGAGTGTAGGACGAACTCCATTCGGTATAGTGCAGTTCCAGATCGGGCATCGGGGATTCGGAAATTTCCTTCCGCGAATTCAGCACATCGCCGCTCACGGCCATGGAGTCCTTGGCAAGGACCGTACCCGACTGGCCATACTCATCCAGATAACCCTGCTTCACCCCGTATGCGTGGGTGCTGATAAAATCGAGCGGGACATCATTCTTCTTGCAGAAATCGATCATTTCGGGTTCCCACGCCGCACCGGCCGTGGCGGGGCCTCCCACGCGATAGTCGGGGTTCACGCTCTTGACCGCTCTGGCGGCATAGGCATAGAGCTTGAAGTATTCCTCCTGCGTCCCCGTCCAAAAGCCCGGCGACAGATTCGGTTCGTTCCAGACCTCGAAGTACCAGGTCTTGACTTCGTCCGCGCCATACCGCTCCGTCCAGTGCTGCGTGAGATTCCGGATCAGGTCGGCCCATTTGTCGTAATCCTTCGGCGGCGTCACATTGCCCTTCCACCAGAAGATGGTCCGGTCCCCGCTCGCCAGGGCCGCCGGCATGAAGCCTAGCTCGACAAACGGCTTCATGCCGATGCTGTGCAGATAATCAAACAAGGCATCAACATACATGAAGTTGTACTGCGGGGTGCCGTCCCGGTCCTCTTTGTAGACCGCCATATCGTCGGTGAGCAGGCCGTGCATGCGAATGTATCTGAATCCACACTCCTTCTTGACGTAGACCAGCTGTTGCTGCCAGTCGGCCCGCAGCCCTTCGTTGGCGCGGCCAGCCCCTATGCACTCGTTGAACATCCTGTTTAAAGGACTTTTTTCCGCAGTGAAATCAACATGGATCACTCGTTGGGAAGTGTCTTTATTCTCGTCGGCCTTTCCCGTCCCCACAATGGCCCCTGCGACTGCCATTGATAGCAGCGATAATCCAAAACGCGTCATCTCAGCCTCCTTATTACTTCTTTCCCTCATGACAGCCGGTATTAGCCCGTTTGCCGATCTATATGCTATGGATAGAGCTTGACGGAAACGGCAACCGACACGACCGAAAGGCAGTCGCGCTATTATTCCCATAGTTAATACCCCAAATAAGGTATAATCGCGTTTGTTGATGACAGGAACAGGTTACATCACATCCGCGCATGATTCAGTAACACAACTAAAGGTTGCCAGCTACCCGACCGGCACGGTTGCGGATTTTTCCACGGCCTTTCCCTGCGGATCAAGCAACGTCCCCGCCCGGTTCTATTCAATACAACTGTAGCCTTAAGTAGCCTTCGCATCTCCGCATCTCTGAGAGTTACTCAATGCCGGATCTCACGGCCTCCAGAATGAACCCATAGTGGTACGGCTGATTGCCGTCGATGGTGTACTTGTCCAGCGTCCGTGCCCCCCAGGAATCGTTGCCGCCCACGCCATGAAGATTCAGATCGATGTTCAGATCAATGAAGTCCCGGTCAGGCAGTTCGTAGGGATGTTTGGCCTTTTCCAGATCCGACTCGGTGTAGGGCCATGCGCGGAAGCAGAGATCCTGAAGACCGGTGACGCGGATCTGGTTGCCGTCGGTATCGGACAGCGAGAAGCACCGCACGTCGCAGCGGTTGGCATTGTCCTGCGGCGCGACATAGTCCGTGATAAAATCGGCCAACGTGGATTCATACAGGCCGATCAGGTAACCGGTCTTACGGTCGGGATAGTTCTCTTGCGGGCCGCGGCCATACCAGGCAACGTGGTCGAAACGCCTCTGAAGCTGCACGCGCATGCCAAACTTGGGCATCAGGGGAATGGAGTCCTTCTGCGGCTGGTAGTCGGCCTGCACCTGAATTTGCCCCTTGCCGTTAACGACATAGTTCAGGGTATATTCGGCACCAATGTCCGGCAGTTCCATGACGCAACGGACCTTGACCAGCCCACCCTGTTTCACGGCCCCGATCTTCTTGACGACCCGGTTGGCCGCCACCGTTCTCCACTGACCCAAACGCTCGTTGTATCCATTGCGCCTCTGGTTGTCGTTGGCTGGCTTCCAGAAATAGGGCTCCAACGGTCCGTGCAGCAATTCGGCATCGTTCAGCGTCCAGCTCGTCAACGCCCCGTTATCCTTGCTGACCACCGACTGGAAGCCCTTGCCCTGAATTCGGATCTCCTTATCGTTTTCCTGCACATCCAGACGGCCTCGCACGGCCTGGACCGCTTCAACGCCACCCTGCTGCAGGACAAACTGTTCCTTGGCCACGCGGAAACCGGCATCCGCCCACAACGTGGACGACTTGAGACGGGCCGACAGGTTCAGGCAGATATCGTCGGAAGAGGAAATATCAAGACCCGAAGGTCGCGGAATTTCGACGATGCATGATTCCCCCGGAGCCAGCGGCTTGCTGGCCAGGGTGACGGGGTCGATCTCTTTCCCGTTGACGCAGAAGTTGCAGCTGAGATCCACGTGATCCAGCGACAGGAAATCGTAGCGGCTGGTTACCTTGACACGCAACGGTTTCTGCCCGACCAGCTCGAAAATGATCGGCTGATAGACCTTCTGCACCTGATAGTAGTGCGGATGCGGCACGCGGTCCGGCCCGATCAGGCCGTTGATGCAAAAGGCCCCGTCGTTGGGCTGGTCGCCAAAGTCGCCGCCATAGGCCCAGCATTCGCCGTCCTTGAGCGGCAACGCCTCGGGATGGTCATCGTATTTCAGCGGCGATCCATCGATCGGCTTGGCAATGCCCTGGTCGACCCAATCCCAGATCGCGGCGCCCACGATGCTGTCATCGGCATAGATGACATCCCAGTATTCCTGCAGGTTGCCCTCCGAATTACCCATGGCGTGGGCATACTCGCGCATGAACACCGGCCGGTCGCTGGTGTCCTCGGCCAGCTGTTTAAAACGCTCCGGCGGCAGATAGCCGTCGTCATAGATGGCCGAAACGCTCCGGTCGGAATCGCTGTACACCGGGCGCGTGAGATCGATGTCTTTCACTGCTTCAGCCATGGCTTTGAAGTTGCTTCCCTTCCCGCCTTCGTTGCCGAGCGACCACAGGATTACACAGGCATGGTTCTTGTCCCGCTCGACCATGGATACGGCCCGGTCCACGTGGGCGACCTCCCATTCGGGATTGTCCCCTAGAATGGTGTTGCCTATCCCGAAGTGATGCGATTCCTGGTTGGCCTCGTCCATAACATACAGGCCATACGTATCACACAGCTCATAGAAGAGCGGATCATTGGGATAATGCGAGGTCCGCACCATGTTAATATTGGCCTGCTTCATCAGCTTAATGTCGCGGGTCATGGTGGCCAGGTCCACATGGCGTCCAGTGCGGGGATGGTGTTCGTGGCGATTCACCCCTTTCAGCTTAACCAGCTGCCCATTAATCGTAAACCGTTCACCGTCCACAGAGACCTTTTTTACTCCGAACCGACAATGTGCGGTATCAACCACTTTGTTTCCGTCCATTTTCAGACGAATATTCAAATCATACAAATTGGGCGTCTCAGCAGACCAAAGCACGAGCTGTTTCAGAGGAATGTCCAGTTTCATTGACCGATTTTCCTTTGGAGCGATTGAACCCAACTTCATGATTACGCTTGTCGATTTCGCCCCGCGGGAAACAACCGCTTCCACAATCATATCCCCAGCCACCGTGGCACGATTTTCAACGGTAACATGAATCCGCGCCGAAGCCTTCTTCATAGCCTCATTCGGCTCGGCGACGACGGAAAAGTCCTGAATGTACACGGGCGAACGGATGAACAGGTCTACATCCCGGAATATGCCGCTGAGACGCCACATGTCCTGGTCTTCGAGATAGCTGCCGTCGGACCAGCGATAGACCTCCACGGCCAGCGTGTTCTTCCCCGGATGGATGAATGCGGTGATGTCGAACTCCGCCGGCGTCATCGATCCCTGGCTGTAACCGACCTTCTCCCCGTTCACCCAGAGGTAGAATGCCGACTTGACGCCCCCGAAGTTGATGAAAACCCGTTGCTTCGTCCACGCTGCGGGCGCGTCGAATTCGGTGCGGTAGCTGCCCACCGGATTGCGGTGGTCGTGGCTATAGAACCAAGGGTCCGGCTCTTCAGTGACCTTGGGCAAGTCCGGCTTGAAGGGATATTTCATGTTGGTGTAGATCGGCAGGCCGTACCCCTGCATCTGCCAGTTGCCCGGCACCTGGATCAGGTCCCACTCATCCACGGAATAATCCGTCCGGTAGAACTCCTTCGG
>JBNKSB010000091.1:0-6854 GCA_050297095.1 Pontiella sp.
GAGAACAGGTTTCACGCCATCAAGCTGCCATTCGCATGCAAGATAGTTGGGCGGGCGAACTTCAGGATCTTGAGAAGGACTTACGCGTATTCGACATTAAAGACCGCTCTGTCTCCTCGGAATTGATAAAAACGGTCAACAACATTTCGAACAAGTACGAACTGGATCTCATAAAAAAGAATCCCTACAAGGAAGTGCCCACCGGCGATCTGTTTGAGTTGGGAATCAATTGCACTTGGCAGGGTTCACTGGACGCATTGGTTGGTTTTCTGACCGAAATCCAGCAACAAGGGGTTCGCTACAACGTGCGCACATTGAACATCGCGCCGATGGGGAAAAATTCAGGAAAACTGAAGGGCAACATGATCATCGACTGCGCGTATACACGTAGAGCCAATGTACCCAAACAGGAAAGTTAACCTTCGCTTACGCTATGCACATCGAACCGATTGTTACAGGACCCTTTCAGGAAATATGCTATCTGGCTTGGCACGATTCAGGGCAGGCCTTGGTGTTCGATCCGGGTCATGATGCAGACCTTATTTCCCACGCCCTTGAACAGCATGCCCTAGCAGTTGCAGCCTATGTGTGCACCCATGGCCATGCCGACCATATCAATGCCTTGAAACAGTTGCATACGGATCGTCCGGCCCCGATTGCCATGCACTCGTCCGACTGGGCATGGGCCTTTGAACCGCGCAACCAGATCGAGCCCTACTATTCCGTCCCGAAACGTCCGGCTGTGGAGGGATTCCTCGCCCTCGAAAAGCAAAAAGAATGGGAACTGGGCGGTATTGTATTCCAATGCATTGAAACACCGGGGCATACACCGGGCTCCTGTTGCCTGCTCATCCCCGAAGCCGGTGCGTTGATTGCCGGCGACACCCTTTTCAAAGGTTCTTGCGGTCGGACCGATTTACCCGGAGGTAATCCGCGACAGATGAAGGAATCCCTGATCAGGCTCAAGCAGCTCCCTGACGATATCCGCGTGTACCCCGGACATGGTTCCGACACCACTATCGGAATAGAGCGTGCAACCAACTTCTACATGCAGTAGAGTCAAGGTCTTCTACCGCGGCAGTTTGATGTCGCGCCGCAGGTAGGTCGGAACATCGAGGTCCTGATTGTTGTGTATCGTGGGATCCAGACTGGAAAACTCCCCCTTGCCGGCGGCTTCAAGCATCAGTTCCCCCTGTTCCGGCTTAGATTGGAAACGAAGGCCCATCTGCCGCCCGGCGCTGTCTACTAGAGGCTCCTTCCATTGCTCGGCCACCAAGGCAACAACAGACAACCGCCCCTCGAATCCCGACTCCACGATCACGCCGAAATTCAGCCAGACCTCTTCGTCGGAAAGCCGTGCCTGGATTCCGTTCATGACCGTCTCAATTTCGCTGAACTTAAGATCGTGCCCGCCGGTTATACCCACAATGAGGCCGGCCGCAGCGCCCAGCATTTTCCCATGGAGTAACAGTGGATGCTTCAACAAAGCTTCTGAAACCTCCTGGGCCCGGTTTTCCCCGGAACCCTCCACGACAACCATATTGCAGAATCCATCGCAATTTCGAAGCATGGTGTGCAGACAGGCAAAATCAAGACCGCAGACGCCGTTTTTGGAAAGAAGACGCCATAGTGAACAGATTCCATCCATCATGACCTGATGGCTTCGCGAAAAGGCCTGCTCAACAGGCAGATCGGAGTCGGCTTTACTCAGCAAACGCTCGTTGGGAATGCGGATAATGGCGTCTGCATGCGTTCGAATGCGCTTCAGGGCCTCCTCGGCAATCCGCGCGATCTTCTTGCCCTCAAAGTTGAACGGCATGCCAACCATGGCCAGCACCAAGGTCCCCGCCTCGCGAGCAATCCGGGTGATCACAGGAACCGCACCGGACCCCATGCCACCGCCCATACCTGCAACAATTACGAGTAGATCAACATTCCGCAGCCGTTGGCGAATGCCGGAGGAATCCTTTTCGATGGACTGTCTCCCCAACTCCACATCACCGCCGGCGCTCAGTCCCCGGGTAACGCTTGCACCGACATGCAGAGCAAGATCCGGGTCCATGGTTTGAAGCACCTTGGCATCGGTATCGACAACAACAGCATCAAGTTGCGGGTTAAGCCCATGCATCGCCGCCACAGCGCGAGCACCGCTGCTGCCTACTCCCATCACCAGTATGCTGGGCGCAGAAATGTTACGGGAGGAATCAGCGTTGGAATCACTCATTGCTACCTCCCCACAGCACCTTCAGCACTCTATGCCTCAGCGACGGCCGTTCTTCGACCGTTCGTAGCGATGCGGCATAGCGTATCGCTCCAATCGGACAAGCATACATCGGCCCTTCCTTAGCAGTCGACAGGCCTTGGACATCGAACGGTTTCCCCAACAGGCACGGCACATTGAACACCTTCTGCCCCAAATCACGCGCTCCAGTCAGAAAGGCTCCTCCGCCCGTCAACACGACTCCGGCGCTTAGCGGAACATTGGGGCACTGCCGGTCAACCTGCTCCTTGACCAAGGTGAAAATTTCGTCCATCCGTGCATTGATGATGGTGTTGAGGGTTATGGCTCGAACCATTTTTCCACCGAAGCCCTGCGATACTGCGGGAATGGAAATGTTGTGATCGCGTTCCATGAGATTGGTTAGCCCGCATCCCTCCTTCTTCTTAATGTATTCAGCCTGGCTTAATGGAATCTGCAAGCCGACAGATATGTCGTTCGTAACATGGTCGCCGCCCACGGAAAACGAGCCCGCCGTCAGGACAAAACCATCATAGCAAAGCACAAAGTCCGTGGTGCCTCCGCCGATATCGATCAACAGCACTCCGGCTTTTTTTTGCTCTTCGGAAACGACCGCCATCGAAGCGCACAAACCGCTAAACGCGGCGTCGGTGCAGGCAATCGGTACGTCGTCAACCAGCTTTTTGAAATTGTCGACAGCGCTTCGCTTTCCATGGACCGTCAACATGTCAACGCGAAGTTCTTCGCAAGCCATGCCGACAGGACTGGTCACATTAAGGGTATCGTCGATCTGGAAATACTGCTCCAACGTGTGCAACCGAATACGGTTTTCCGGAAGTGAAATCCTGCGGGCAATTTCAACAACCTCTGCCACATCAGTTTCATCCACCTCTGCCAATTGGTTGTCTGCAGGGTCGACTACACGATGAATGCCGGTACTCTTTTTTGCCTCCGCCTGTCCGCCCGAAGTAATCAGCATCACAGAGCGAATGCTCTTTCGCCAGTTTTTCTCCGCATTCTTGATTGCCTTGCGAACGCAGGCAATCGCTTCGTCGCGGTTGGTGATTTCCCCCTTGCGGATCCCAAGAGAATCGGCCTCGCCAATGCCGACGATGGTTACCACGCCGTCATCACGCACCTCGCCTACCATGACGCGCACGGTGCTGGTACCAACCTCCAATACTGCTGTAGCTTCGAGCGACATACGTTTCCTGAAATCAATAATAGGTTACTACCACATTGGGTGAATCAAGTGTGAGGTCGGCTTCCTTCAGCCGCTTCCCTTGCTCCGTGGCCATCTGGATGATGGTGGCCAACTCCTGCAGTTTCGGTTGCAAACGATAGCGCGGCATCCGAACCCGGCTTCCCCCTTTTAGACGCATATCGATGTAGTCGTCGTATTTAACATCCAAGCTCTCAATTTTCACGAACGTATGCAGTTTTCTATTGGTGTCGCAAAGGGCAATAATCTCCAGTAGCGCCTCGATATCCCGGTGCACCACCCGGTATCCGGGCCTTAGATCCTCCGGTAAGCCTTTGATCAACGGTAGGCCGGCAAGGGCTGGATCGCGACTGGGGGACAAAACATAGCCATACCGGTCCAGATAGCGGGGCAATCGGCTGCCCTTGATCATGACCCGGGATACAGGAACGCGTTCCTTGACCGTGATAACCAAGGTATTCGGCAAAACACGCTCGGAATGTACGCTGTCAACATTGGGGAGTTTCAATGCGTTTTCAATCTCGTCGAACGAAACGGAAAACAGGTTCATACCCTCGCTAATACCACAGTATTCGCGGATCTTGGATTCGCTATATTGCTGTCCGTCGCAGACAATCTCCAGATGCTGGATCTCAAAACGCGGGTTTTCCGAAAACAGCTTGCGGCCGACCCATCGAAATCCCATACCCACTCCAGCAGCAACCGATACAATCAGCAGAAGAATAAAAACCACGACAACAGTCCGTTGAGCAACGACAGCTGATTCCGCGCCTTTGCGTTTTCTGCTCTTTACATAATGGGTTTTACTTAGTGTTTTTTTCGTCTTCCGAGCCGCCATTCGTGTACCTCTGAATCAATTCAAAAACTATAGATGAGCCAATTCCATGATTCGACAACAAAGCTGTAAAATGTATCCATATTCCCTAAACCTTGCATTAGAGCACACAGAAATTCCATGCAGTGGTTCAAAAGGAAAACATGGAAAAATGACGGGAATTGATCTAAACTTACTTATATGAAAACCAATATCGGAGTCCTTGGACCGAATACCACAACCTTAGAAGAATATGCATTGGGTGTGGCCGTCGGCAGATGCATCGCCGCGGCAGGCGCCATCTTGTTATGCGGCGGACTGGGCGGAATGATGCAAGCGGCCGCCGAAGGCGCGAAATCCTGTGGAGGGCAGACGGTGGGAATTCTGCCGGGTCACGACAAGGCCGAAGCCAACGAATTTATCGACACCACCATTCCTACTTCGCTGGGAGCCTATCGAAATGCGGTATTGGTCAACGCGTGCGATGCCGTTATTGCCATCCACGGCGCCTATGGAACTCTGTCCGAAATCGCCTTTGCCCTACGGCTCGGCATTCCAGTGGTCGGGCTCGAAACATGGGAAGTCCGGCGAAACGGGCAAGCCGACCCCGGCATTCATGTTGCCCGGTCAGCCAAGGAAGCCGTAGAGCTCGCCATTCGGCTGGCGCACGGAATCCAGTAGGATCGTCCCACGGCCTATTCTCCTCGCACCTTCCGCCATTTTTCGAGCGCGATTTTCCATGCATCGGCATCCTGCGGCTCAAACTCGCGGGTTTCCTCCGCAAAGGAATTGCGGATGATTTCACGACCCTCCGCGAGCGACTGGATGTCCCCCACCGCAAGCATCTGGACGATCAGGTTGCCTGTGGCTGTGGCTTCGGTCGGCCCCGTTACGACCTTGCGAGCGGTGGCATTGGCCGCCAACTGGTCGAGTAGCGTATCCTTGCATCCGCCGCCGACAATGCGCAGTGTGTCCAGCTTGCGACCGGTAAGTTCTTCAAGCGACCCGTAGATATCCGCATACAGCAATGCCAAACCTTCATAGGCGGCGCGGAGGATCTGTGCATGGGTTTCAGGACGCCCCTGCCCCGTGCGTTCGCAGTAGTCTTGGATCCGTGATGGCATATCGCCGGGGGCCAGAAAAACTTCGTCGCTCGGATTGATGAAAAACTCGAATGGCGTGGCTTCCAGCGCCATATGTTCCATCGCCGCCCATGAATAATCGCAATCCTGTTCGTTCCAAACGCGCCGAAGTTCCTGGATCATCCACAGGCCTGAAAGGTTCTTCAGGAAACGGATGGTACCGCACACCCCAACCTCGTTGGTAAAGTTCGCCGCAAGTGAATCTTCGTTGATGACCGGCTCGCTCAGCTCCGTTCCAAGCAGCGACCAGGTGCCGGAACTAAGAAAAGCGCAATGCTCGCCTTCGACTACGGGCACAGCTGCAAAGGCACTGGCCGTGTCGTGTCCGCCGACCGCTACCACCGGTAATCCATCGGTTTCGCCGATCACGGTTCCGGGATCGACGAGCTCGGCAAACAGATCGGTACGGATGCCAAGCTTTTCGAGAAGATCATAGGCCCAGTCCTTGGTGACAGGATTATAGAACTGGGAAGTGCTGGCGATACTCCGTTCGGCCACCATGTTTCCGGTCAGCCAATAGCCCAGTAGATCCGGGGAAAACAGCAGCTTGTCGGCCATGCGGTACTGGACCGAATCCGACATACGGAGTGACATCATCTGGTAGAGCGTGTTGATCTCCATGAACTGAACACCGGTCTGGGCGAACACTTCGTCCTTCGGCACGTGTTCGAACACCTTTTCAAACATGCCGTTGGTCCGGCTGTCACGATAGTTGACCGGATTACGCAGTAGCTTCCCGTCGGCATCGAACAAACCAAAATCAACGCCCCAGGTATCGATGCCCATGGAAACAAGTCCTGCGCCATATTCCTTTTTGGCGAGGGCAATGCCTTCCTGGATGTTGCGGAAGAGATGGACAAAGTCCCAGTGAAGCGTACCACGAATTTCGGTGGGCCCGTTCCAGAACCGATTCATCTCCTTGAGCGTCAGCTTGCCGCCATCCAAGGTTCCCACGATCGTGCGCCCACTCGACGCCCCGAGATCCACTGCCAGATAATGCTTCGCCATTGTCCCAACCCCTCTCAATGATTTTTCCGCTAACATTGTTGGGCGGGAATGGCTGAAGGCCTTCCCGCCGCGGCTGGAAGGTCTGTGACCGTTCCAGCCCTACAATCTCCTTTTAAATGGCCGGCGCGTTGGCCAGCAGGTATTGCTCGGCTTCCGGGCTCCACAGGCCATTGTGTTTTTCAACGATCGCGGCCAGGCCCTGATAGAATTCGCCGGCCAGGCTCTTTAGATCATTCAGCGCCACCAGCGGCATGCTGACATTGTTATAGACCAGCTTCTTGCCACCCGGAATATTCGGTAGATTCAGGGTGGTATCGATTACCGCATCGAGACCGCCAACGTGCGTGATCATGGTGGACGGGTTCAGGCGCCCCTCTTCCATCATTTTCAGCGACTCGATCATATCATCGGTGTTGCCGCCGCTTGTAC
>JBNKSB010000092.1:0-4612 GCA_050297095.1 Pontiella sp.
GGGGCGGAGATTCTTTCGATGGAAAACGACGACGAAAACAAGTGTTTCGGTGTCGCTTTCCGTACGCCTCCTTCGGATTCGACCGGCGTGGCCCATATTCTGGAACACACCGTACTTTGCGGCTCGAGGAAATATCCCATCAAGGATCCGTTTGTGCAGTTGCTAAAGGGCTCCCTGCAAACCTTCCTGAATGCGTTTACCTACCCGGACAAAACCTGCTATCCGGTAGCCAGCCAAAACCTTAAGGATTTTCACAATCTGGTGGATGTCTATCTTGATGCCGTTTTCCATCCCCGCATCACGAAGGATTTCTTTATGCAGGAAGGCTGGCACTATGAAATGGAGTCGGTGGATGACGACCTGAAAATCAAAGGGGTGGTCTTCAACGAAATGAAGGGGGTCTATTCTTCTCCGGATTCCCTGCTGGCGGAAACCTCGCAACAATCACTTTTCCCCGACACCACCTATGGTTTGGATTCCGGCGGAAATCCGAAACATATTCCCGAACTGACATACGAGCAGTTTACCGCTTTTCATGGATCGCTTTACCATCCGTCGAATGCACGATTTTTTTTCTACGGCAACGACCCCGTGGAGCAACGGTTCGAGATTCTTGAAGAATACCTGAAGGATTATCAGCGAATCGAACCACAATCGAACATCGAGAAACAGGCCGCGTTTACCGAACCGGTCCGCGTCGAAAAACCGTATGCCGTCTCGGCCGACGATGAAAACCCCAGGCCGATGTTCTGCGTCAACTGGCTACTGCCCTCCCCAACCGATGCTGAAAGAGTCTTTGCACTGGAGCTGCTTGATCACATTCTGCTGGGAACGCCGGCATCTCCATTGCGAAAGGCGCTGATCGAATCGGGGCTTGGGGAAGATATAACCGGCGGCGGCATGGAGACGCACATGTTGCAAATGGCTTATTCCATTGGGTTGAAAGGCGTAGAAACCGCCAATCTTGAAAAGGCGGAGCAGCTGATTTACCAAACACTTGAGGATTTGGCGGACAATGGAATCGATCGGGAAGACATCGAAGCCGCAGTCAATACCTTCGAGTTTGATCTGCGCGAGAACAACAGCGGCGGTTTCCCGCGCGGATTGTCCCTGATGCTCAAGTCGCTCAACTCATGGCTCTATGATGCGGACCCGCTTACCCTGATTGCCTTTGAGAAACCCTTGCAGAGCGTGAAGGCAAAGGCCGATCAAAAAGGATTTTTCGAGAACCTGTTACGCACCCACTTCATCAACAACCAACACCGGTCCACCGTAACTCTGACGCCCCACTCGGACATTGCCGAACAGGAAGCGAAAGAAGAACGCGAACAGCTGGATCAGATCAAAAGCCATCTGGATCAAGTTCAGATAGGCGACATTGTGCGCGACACGCATCGCTTGCTTGAATTGCAGGCCACTCCAGACGCGCCAGAGGATCTAGCTAAAATTCCCCTCCTTAACCGAAACGATCTTGATAAAAACGTCAAAACCGTTGCACGAGGTGAATTCCAAATAGATGGCACCACGATCCTGACCCACGACCTATTCACCAATGGAATCGTTTATCTTGACCTAGGTCTCGATCTACACGCCCTGGAACAAGAGGATATCCCCTACGCCTCGCTACTGGCCAGTGCTTTGCTTGAAATGGGAACCCGTCAGGAAGACTATGTCTCACTTTCGCAACGCATCGCGAAGAAAACCGGAGGCGTCTATGGAGCACCTTTTCTATCGGCCAGGGAAAACTCCTCCTCGGGAATTACACGCTTCTTTCTTCGCGGGAAATGCATGCTCGATCAGATCGAAGAAATGCTTGGCATTATGCGCGATGTCCTCATGGAAGCCAATTTCGACAACCGGGAGCGATTCAGGCAAATCATCCTAGAGCATAAGTCCGAACTCGAAACCGCTATGATTCCACGTGGCCATTCTGCCGTCATGACCCGCATGAAAGCCCAATTCAACGAAGCGCACTGGGTCGCTGAAAAAATGGGAGGCGTAGAGGCCCTGTTCTTCGTCCGCAAACTTGCGGACGAGATAGACCGGGATTGGCCATCCGTGTGCAACCGGATGGAAAAGATTCGCAGCACCCTGCTAACCCGCAAGAATTTGCTGATCAACATCACCGTAGATCAATCCGCTCACTCCGCTGTTATGCAATCGGTTGAACGATTCCTTAAAGCACTGCCGGGTGGCGAAAGTCGCCCAATCAAAACATGGACGCCATCTGTACTCCCCTTCAATGAGGCGCTTACGGCACCCACAAACGTAAACTATGTGGGCTGCGCAGCCAATCTGTTTGATGCCGGCTATACGATGCACGGTTCGGCATTGGTTATCACACGCTACCTCCAAACGGCATGGCTGTGGGAAAAAATCCGGGTGCAAGGTGGTGCCTATGGCGGTATGTGCTCCTTTGACCAGCGATCAGGTGCGTTTGTTTTCGCCTCGTACCGAGACCCGAACCTGCTGACTTCGCTGGAAACCTACAGAGCTACTGGCGATTTCCTTGTGAATCTAAAACTGAACGAGGATGAGCTAACGCGGGCCCTGATCGGTGCAATTGGTCAGTTGGACGCCTACCACCTTCCCGATGCAAAGGGGTATTCAAGCACGCTTCGCTATCTGCTGGACTTCACAGACCAGAAACGACAGAAGCTTCGGGACGAAGTGCTTGCCACGACACAGGAACACTTCAATGCATTTGGTGAAGTGATGAACACAGCCTTTGAGAAAGCGTCCGTTATTGCGCTTTGTTCTGCGGAGACGGCGGAGAAAGCCGCGTTGGATACGATCACCAAAGTGCTTTAATGCCGGTTTTTGGATAATGCTGCACTATGTATCCGCGGTGCCTACGAAGCCGAGGGGGAGAACTTCTGCAATTTGTTCCGGACCGCACTCGATCAAGAATCATTGCCCTACAGCTTTTCTTAGTTAATTGGATTCAGAATTCTTTGGGCATGATGGCTTCTACGGGCCTGCTCTGCTCAGCAAAGATGCAAAAAAAAGCGCGACTCTTGCAGAGCCGCGCTTTTGCACTTTTAGACGCAATCTACATGTTCATGCTAAATGACAGGTTTTTAACCTGTGCTGCAGCACATGCATCCATGACGTTTATGATTCGTCCATGTAGTGCCTTATCTGAAGGCAGAATATTGACGATCAGATCGCTTTTCGATGCCGCAGCTGCTTCCTTAAGGGAACGCAATTGCGTAATCAAATCATCCAGATTCCCGTCCTGGCCATAAAGCACTCCATCAACGGAAACGTCACCCACCTCAGAAACTTCGATAAGCATCTCAATAGGTAGAACGACAGGATCCGACGTTTCTACTTTCGCGGGGAGCATAAACGTGAGGTCGGCTTCCTTTTTCACAAGCGAGGCTGTCACCATGAAATAGATCAGGAGCAGGAATACCACGTCAATGAGCGGAGCAATCTGAAGCTCCGCTTTTTTGTTCATTAGGTCGTCCAATAATTTCATAGTTATTCCTCGAATGCAGCATAGATGAGGTCGGTCGCACCGACATCCGCACAGGCAATCATCAGTTTTTTGCAAACCTCATACTGAACATCTCGATCGGCTCGAATCAGGATGCGCAGGTTCGGATTGAGATCAATCTCCTCCAAAATGAGCTGCTTCATCTCCGGCAACTCAACTGGAGTCATGCCGGCGTAATAGTTACCATCGGCATCAATTGAAACCATCATGCGGTCCTTAATGTCATTCGGCACTTTGGCATGCTTGGAATCGGGTATGTGAACTGTGACTTTTGTATCCGTGACGACCGAAGCCACCATGAAAAAGATCAGCAAAAGGAACACCAAGTCGATCATGGGAGCCATGTCTACCGCGGCATCTTCTCTTGCGGGCATTTTAATTTTCATTCCGCACCTCTCTTGGGACGGGTTTACAACACAATACGATCAACAAAACACGGCTTAGTCAGCCATCTCTTCATGGCCAAGCGGGACTTCCCCGGTTTCCATTGTATCGAGCAATGCGCCGATATTGCGACCAAGCGTAGCGGTCGATTTGATGAAGCTGTTACGGAAATAGTAGTAGCACAGCATGGCGGGAATGGCGATGATCAGACCCGTTGCAGTCGTGATAAGTGCCTCACCAATGTTACCGGCCAAATCCTGCGGCTTGCCCATACCAACCTGTCCGATCGTCTGGAAGGCCTTGATCATACCGGATACCGTTCCGAGCAGTCCGAGCATCGGGGCAGTAGCACCGATGATTGAAAGATAATCGATCGGCTTCATGAATGAGGTTACCTGTTCAGTACTTGCTTCTTCAATCGCTTCCTTGATCTTGCCATAGTCGATTTCGCGCTTTTCAGAGCAACGTTCGAGACCGGCACCAAAAACATACGTGAAAAGCGTATCGTTTTCTTTGCACAACGCGTGTGCATCAACAATTTTACGGTCCTTCATGAGCTTAACAAAGTCTGGCATCAGATCCGGGCGAAGCAACACTTTTTCGCGAAGCGCCAAGCCATTCTGCACAATAAAATAAACCGTTCCGACAGACATCAATCCCAGCGGCCACATGGCCCAACCACCCTGCTTGATCAAATCGATCAACGTGGTTTGTTCAACGACACCG
>JBNKSB010000093.1:0-20661 GCA_050297095.1 Pontiella sp.
CCGAAGATGAGCGGCTTGCCCTGTTCGAGATAGAGCAATCGGTCCTCGCGGCAGGAGCGGTCGGAAATATCACTCCAAGCCTTCTTGTTGAAAATAACGCAGGTCTGCAGGATTTCCACAAACGCCGTACCTTTGTGCTCGGCCCCCGCCTCCAGCACCTCGGCCAGATGCTTCGGGTCGGTATCAACCGCCCGGCCAACGAACGTTGCTTCGGAGGCCAGTGCGATTCGCAGCGGATTAATCGGTTCATCAATCACCCCATACGGGCTCGTCTTGGTGATCTTTCCCTTTTCAGAGGTCGGGCTGTACTGTCCCTTGGTCAAACCATAGATGCGGTTGTTTAGCAGGATAATGTTGATATCCAAATTCCGGCGCAATGCGTGCACCAGATGATTGCCGCCGATGCTCAGGCCGTCGCCATCACCGGTTATGACCCATACGGATAATTCCGGATTGGCGACCTTGATGCCGGTGGCAATCGTGGGAGCACGGCCGTGGATGGAGTGGAAACCATAGGTATCGAGATAGTATGGGAAGCGGCTTGAGCAACCGATCCCGCTGACAAACACATACTTTTCTTTGGGAATGCCCAGCCGGGGCAATACGTTCTGCACGGCATTGAGTACGGCATAGTCGCCGCATCCGGGGCACCAGCGAACCTCCGAGGAGGAAACGAAATCCTTACGGGTCAAATATTCTTTTAAGCCTTCCATGATGCTCCTCCTTAGAGATATTCCCGAATGCCTTCCACCAGGTCGGAGATCAGGAACATGCGCCCCTGCACCTTGTTGATGGATTTCACATCGATCAGATATTCCGCTCGCAGAATGCGCGACAGTTGCCCGAGATTGATCTCCGGCACCACCACCTGCTCGAAATTCCTCATGAGATCGCCAAGGTTTTTCGGAAGCGGATTGAGGTGGTGCAAGTGGATGTAGCTCACGGAGCAGCCTTCGGCCTGCAACCGCTGTACAGCCATTGTGATTGCACCGCGCGTACTACCCCACCCAACGACAAGCACCTTGCCCCGCTGTTCTCCTTCCACCGTTGCAAGCGGAATGTCGTCGGCGATGCATGCAATTTTTTGGGCGCGCAGGCGGCACATCTTGTCGTGGTTTTCGGCATCGTAGCTCACCGTCCCAAGCTCGGTCTTTTCCAAGCCACCGATGCGATGCTCAAATCCGGGCCGACCCGGTATGGCCAGACGGCGCGCAAGGGTCTTTGGATCACGACGGTACGGGACATATGTATCGCCATGCTTGATGGGCTCTACCGAAATATCCGGGATGTCCGTCACTGTAGGAACTTTCCAAGGTTCGGATCCATTCGCCAGATAGGTATCGGTCAGCATGACGACCGGTGTACGGAACTTCAGTGCGATCCGGGCCGCTTCGAGAGCGCAATTAAAACAATCCGACGGAGAATCCGCCGCGATGATGGCCACGGGTGATTCACCGTTGCGGCCATAGAATGTCTGTAACAGATCGCCCTGCTCCGTCTTGGTCGGAAGCCCTGTGCTCGGGCCGGCGCGCTGCACGTTGACTACGATCAGCGGCAGTTCGGTAATAACCGCAAGCCCCAGTGCCTCCGACTTTAGGCACAATCCCGGACCGCTGGTCGTGGTCACACCCAGTGCGCCGGCAAACGCGGCTCCGATGGCGACACCGATGGCCGCAATTTCATCTTCCGCCTGGACGGTCTTGACGTTGAAGTTGCGGTGCTTCGAGAGCGTTTCGAGAATGGGCGTGGCAGGGGTGATCGGATAGCTGCCCAACACCAGGTCGCGCCAACTGTTTTCTGCGGCGGCGATCAGGCCCAAGGCGGTTGCCTCGTTTCCCGTAATCTTGCGGTAGATGCCATCTTCCAGCACCCGCTTGTGGACCGTGTACTGAGGAATATTGACATCCTTGTTTTCTCCGACAATGTATCCAGCCTTTAACGCAATACTATTGGCATCGGCCATCATCGGCAAAGATTCTCGCCACTTGCTTTCGATCCACTCCAAGGTCATTTCAAGCGGGCGTGAATAGACCCAGTAGGTGATGCCGAGGGCAAAGAAATTCTTGCAGCGGGCCCGCAATGCCGGCTTGAGCGGCAAGTCCTTGAGGGCCTCTTCCGTCAGGGCATTGATGTCTACTTTGATAACCTGGTATTCATCCTCCAGCGCCGGATCGTCCAGCGGGTTCTTTTCGTACAGCGCCTTCTTCAGGTTGGTGGTGTTGAATGCGCCCGTGTTGATGATCAGCAATCCCTTGGACTCCAAGGCCGCAAGGTTGACCTTGAGCGCCGCCGGATTCATCACCACCATCGCATCCGCCTTATCCCCCGGAGTCATCACCGACTTGCAGCCGAAATGGACCTGAAACCCCGACACGCCAGGTAACGATCCGGACGGAGCGCGGATTTCAGACGGAAAGTCCGGAAAGGTCACGATGGCATCGCCAAGCAAGGCACTGGCGTCTGCAAAAAGTTCGCCAACGGTCTGCATCCCGTCGCCGGAGTCGCCCGCGAACCGAACTACGACCGACTCTTTTTCGACGTGGGATTCTGTCTTTACTCCTGCCTTTTTTTCTTTGTGTTCTGCCATGGCCTATTCCCCCGAAGTCCGTGATGCAATTAGACTGCTGTCTGGAGGAAGATTCATGACCTCCAGCGGCAGATGTTCGCTGATAAAGGTCATCAGTCCGCGAATCGACAGTATGCCCTTGACGTGTTTCCCACTCAGAATCGGCATGTGGCGAAAGGGTTTTGTGTGGAAGATTTCCAATGCCTCCTTGACGGTCAATGACGGCGTGCCCGTGAAGGGCTCCTTGGTCATGATCGTATCGACCGGCGTGTCGCCGGGCAGGGTGGTTCCGACATAATCGTGCAGCAGGTCGCCGTTGCTTAGAAGACCAATCAGCTTGCCGTCCTTGTCCACCACCAGCACGCAGCCAATCTGGTTGTATTTCATCTCCCGAACGGCATCGATAATGGTCGTACCGCTAGGGACCACCGCTGCTTTTTGAAGATCCACCTTGCCGATGGGCTCAGACCAAAACGTCTCTCTCTGTCTTCTTGCAGCCATAATCCCCTCCTATGTTGGTTTAACAGATGCGGCCGGTGGTTGAATGTTGTCCGGCGGGTATCATTTATCGCCCCTCAAATTTGCTTTGATGAACTCGCGGTTGAGTGCGGCAATATTTTTTACATCGATGCCCTTCGGACATGCGACGGCGCATTCGTACTCGTTCGAGCAATTGCCAAAGCCCAGTTCGTCCATTTTCGCCACCATGTTCTTCACGCGCGTCGCCCGCTCGGGATGGCCTTGCGGCAACAGGGCATACTGATTGACCTTTGCCGCCGTGAAGAGCATGGCCGCGCCGTTCGGGCAGGCTGCCACGCACGCGCCGCAGCCGATGCATTCCGCCGCGTCCATTGCAGCCTCGGCCAGCGCCTTTTTCACCGGCGTCGTGGAGGCTTCCGGCGCGTTGCCGGTCTTGACGGAGATGTAGCCGCCTTCGGCAATAATCTGGTCCATTCCGCTACGATCGATGATCAAGTCCTTGATCACGGGAAATGCATTGGCGCGGAAGGGTTCAATAACCACGGTTTCGCCATTCTTGAACTTGCGCATGTGCAATTGGCAGAGCGTCGTGCGTTCGTGCGAACCGTGCGTCTTTCCGTTCACCAACGAGCCGCAGCACCCGCAGATGCCTTCACGGCAGTCGTTCTCGAACGCAATCGGCTCTTTGCCCTGTAGCGTCAATTCGTCGTTCACAACGTCAAGCATTTCGAGGAACGAGGCATCGGTATCGATGTCGTTGGCTTCGTAGATTTCGAAGCGTCCCTCTTCACCCCGGTTTTGGCGCCACACTTTCAATGTCAGGTTAATCTTCTCAGACATGACTTGCCTTCCTTAAAAAATTAAACACCCGCTTCGCTCAAGACACGAAGATCACGAAGCCTTGGTGCTCTTCGTGCCTTGGTATTTATTTATATGATCGTTGTGTTAAGTGGACCTCTTCGAACTCAAGCGGCTCTTTGTTGAGCTCCGGTTCCTGATCCAACCCTTTGAATTCCCACGCGGCGACATAGCAGAAGTTATCATCGTCACGCAGGGCTTCCCCCTCTTCCGTCTGGCTCTCCACGCGGAAATGGCCGCCGCACGATTCGGCGCGGTGCAGCGCATCGCGCACCAACAGCTCGGCAAACTCCATAAAGTCGGCCACGCGGTTGGCCTTTTCCAGTGCCTGGTTCAGGTCATCTGCCGAACCGGGAACGTTCACGTTTTTCCAGAACTCCTCGCGGATCTTCGGAATCTTTTCGAGCGCTTCCTTCAGGCCCTCTTCGGTACGCGCCATGCCGCAGTTTTCCCACAGCAGGTGGCCCAGCTCCTTGTGGAAGTCGTCGACGGTCCGGTTGCCCTTGATCGACAGCAGCTTGTCGAGCTTATCCTTCGCCGTCTTCTCGGCTTCGGCAAACGCTTCGTGGTCGGTGCCCACCTTCTCGAACTTGTTGGAAGCGAGATAGTCGTTGATGGTGTTGGGCAGCACGAAATAGCCGTCGGCCAGCCCCTGCATCAACGCGCTGGCGCCGAGGCGGTTGGCGCCGTGGTCGGAAAAGTTGACTTCACCGATGGCGTAGAGGCCGGGCAGCGAGGTCATCAGGTTGTAGTCCACCCAAAGCCCGCCCATGGTGTAGTGGACGGCGGGATAGATCATCATCGGCGTAGTGTATGGATCCTCGTCGGTGATGCGGTTGTACATTTCAAACAGGTTGCCGTACTTGGCTTCGATATTGTCGCGGCCCAGGCGTTGGATGGCTTCGGCAAAGTCGAGATAGACCGCCTTGCCGGTCGGGCCGACGCCGCGGCCTTCGTCGCACACCTGCTTGGCGTTGCGCGAAGCGAGGTCGCGCGGAACCAAATTGCCGAAGCTCGGATACTTGCGTTCCAGATAGTAGTCGCGCTCGTCCTCGGGAATCTGGTTGGCAGGCCGCTTGTCGCCCTTCTTCTTCGGCACCCAGATGCGGCCGTCGTTGCGGAGCGATTCGGACATGAGCGTGAGCTTGGACTGGTATTCGCCATGGACCGGAATGCAGGTCGGATGGATCTGCGTGTAGCACGGATTGGCGAAGCAAGCCCCCTTTTTATAGGCGCGCCACGCCGCACTGGCGTTGCAGTTCATGGCATTGGTGGAAAGGAAAAAGACGTTGCTGTAGCCGCCGGTGGCCAGCACCACGGCGTCGGCAACATGGCGGGTCAGCTCGCCGGTCACCAGATCGCGGGCAATAATGCCGCGGGCCTGGCCGTCAATGACAACGATATCGATCACCTCGGAACGGGTATACATCGTCACGCCGCCTTTTTTGATCTCCTTCTGCAAGGCACCATAGGCCCCAAGCAGCAACTGCTGGCCAGTCTGGCCGCGGGCATAGAAGGTTCGCGATACCTGCGCCCCGCCAAAGGAGCGGTTGGCGAGGTAGCCGCCGTATTCACGCGCAAACGGGATGCCCTGCGCCACGCAGTGGTCGATGATCAGATTGGAGCATTCGGCAAGCCGATGCACGTTGGCTTCGCGCGAACGGAAGTCGCCGCCCTTGACGGTATCGTAGAAGAGACGGAAAACGGAGTCACCGTCGTTGGGGTAGTTCTTGGCCGCGTTGATGCCGCCTTGCGCAGCGATCGAGTGCGCACGACGCGGGCTGTCTGAATAGGTAAACGAATGCACCTGATAGCCTAGTTCGGCCATGGTCGCGGCGGCGGATGCGCCGGCGAGGCCGGTGCCGACCACAATCACCTTGTGCTTGCGCTTGTTGGCCGGATTGACCAGCTTGACCTTGAACTTGTGGTTCGTCCATTTTTCGGCCATCGGCCCTTCAGGGATCTTTGCGTCGAGTTTTACCATGATCTTCCTCTGCGGTTAAAAGGTGCGGAAATAGGCCACTACCGGCATGATGGCGAAAGTGGAGGCCATAGCGACGGCGATCAGCGCGCTGGCCAGCTTGATCTTGCTTCCTTCGCGTGGAACAAAGATGCCGTAGGTTTGCAACGAGCTCTGCAGTGCGTGGCTTAGGTGCAATGCGAGCGCCACCATGAACAGGACGTAGAATATAACGTTGCCGGGTTGCGAAAACTTATCGATCATCATGCCGTAGACATCGTGCACCACCTCCCCGTGCAGCATGGTTTCGGGTTTGGTGCGTAGGGTAAAGTCGAGCAGGTGCTTGACGATGAAGATAAAAATCATCCCTCCGGAGTACGGCATCAACCGGGCCGCCAGCGAACGTTCTTCGGACGGTTTCTGGGTAATGCGCGTACCATGCGCCTTGGCGTTAGCGAAAGCCACCCGGAAGCCCGTGATCATGTGAACGGAAATGGAAATGATCATCAGGATTTCAACCGCAACGAGAATGGGAACGAGATTGTGCAGATGTTCCGCATAGGAATTGAAGAGATCCGGCCCGAACAGGAACAGGATGTTCCCGCTCATGTGGGGAATCAGGAAAAAGAGAAACATGGTCAGGCCGGTGGTGGCTACCAGCACTTTTTGGCCGATTGACGAAAAAACCGCACTCTTAACACTCATTTTACGAATACCTTCCAAGGGTTCCACTACTGATCTCTATATGTTACTATGCCTATAACATTTGTAGGCAATTGAAAATCCGTTTGTTCAGTTTTCTGCTTTGTTCATACAGCGGCCCCATAACCATTAAGAAATTCTAATCTTCAAACAACTCTTCGGCAAGTCGCTTATTCCGGTTTTCCCCGACCCTCGACACATCCTTGCCCGTCTACCCATTGCCAACGAATGATGGTTGATTTATCGAATCTCCTGCGCATACTCGGTCGGATGAACTAATGCAGGAGAAAAGCGCCATGGGCAAAATCGACAATCTCAAACTTGAAAATCTGGATCAGCTCTTCCCGGAAGACTTCACCAAGGAACAGATCGCAAATGGAAAAACCCTATTTCTAAAGGAAGTGGCCGACAGCATGCACCGCTTCTACGGCGGTAAAATGCAAACCGTTCCGAAGGCCGGCTACTATGGATTCAACTGGTTCAACGTCTGGTATTCCCCCGGCGTCTCCAAGGTTTCGACCGAAATCCGCGACAATCCGGAACGTTCCTTCGAGCTCTCCAACCGCGGCAATCTCGTGGCGGTCGTTTCCGACTCCACCCGCGTTTTGGGTGACGGTGACTGCGGTCCTTCCGGTGGCCTCGGCGTTATGGAAGGCAAAGCCTTTCTGATGAAATACCTCGGTGGCGTCGACGGCATCGCGCTTTGTATCGACTCCTACAATGACGCAGGCGAGCACGACCCGAAGAAGATCATCGAATTCGTCAAGATGCTGGCCCCCAGCGTCGGCGCGGTCAATCTGGAGGATATTTCCCAGCCCAATTGCTTTGAGGTGCTCGACACCCTGCGCGAAGCCTGCGACATCCCTATCTGGCACGACGACGCCCAGGGAACCGGTTGCGTCACGCTCGCCGGCTTGATCAATGCCCTTAAGGTTGCCAATAAAAAGATCGGCGACATCCGCATTGCCATGCTCGGCGCCGGCGCCTCCAACACCACCATCGCCAGCCTGATTCTGCAGGCCGGCGCCGATCCCGCCAAGATGGTCATGTGCGACTCCAAGGGTGGACTGCATGCCGGCCGCTCTGATATCGAAGCCGACAAGGCCTTCTACAAGAAATGGGATATCTGCCAACGCACCAATCCCAACAAAATCAACTCCATCGAAGAGGCCATGGAAGGTGCCGACGTGCTCATCGCCCTCTCCCGCCCCGGACCGGATACCGTCAAACCGGAGTGGATCGAAAAGATGGCCGATAAGGCGATCGTCTTCGTCTGCGCCAATCCGGTGCCGGAAATCTATCCCTACGCCGCCAAGGAAGCTGGTGCCTACATCGTCGCCACCGGCCGTGGAGATTTCCCGAACCAGGTCAACAACTCGCTCTGTTTCCCCGGCCTGCTCAAAGGCGCCCTGCTTGTCCGGGCCCGAAAGATTACCGACAAGATGGCCATTGCCGCCGCCTACGCCATTGCCGGAGTCGCTGAACAGAAAGGGTTGAGCCCCGATTATATATGTCCGCTCATGGACGAAACAGAAACCTTCCCGTCCGTTGCCCGCGCTGTCGCCCTGCAGGCGGAAATCGACGGCGTCGCCCGTGTTGCCCTCTCCGGCGACGAGGTCTATGCGCAGGCAAAGAAGGACATTGACGAAGCCCGCGATCTAACCCAGTTCCTTATCGACGAAGGCTACATCGCCGAACCCACTCCTGAAATGCTCGAGGAGTGTTTGGAGAAGGCCATCGCGCAGTTGGGGTAACTTTTTTCTCCAAACCGGAAAACCGGCAGAGTCGAAACCAGGAATTGCAGCCGGGCCGAGCTTGTTCAGGAAGCTAAGAAAGCAGCTGATGGACAGCAGGGGGGTGTCTTTGTCTGGGGCATGGAAATACGCTAGGTGATCCCGCGTTCGTTTGCCCAACGCGGAGTCAAACCGGAAACGTGCCCACAAAAAAAGCGCCGGTGAAGGCGCTTTTTTTGTGTGCGATGTCGCATCGTTCTACTTCATGGAATTAGAGCGGGGTGACATTGGTTGCGCACGGTCCCTTGCGTCCTTCGCCAATCTCATAGGAGACTTTCTGCCCTTCGTCGAGCGAGGCGTAACCGGAAACCTGAATTTCCGAATGATGAACAAACAAATCGGCTCCACCGCCATCGGGCGTGATGAAACCAAAGCCCTTTTCCGAGCTGAACCACTTAACTGTACCTGTATCCATTTATCTTTCCTCTATTGAATGAAATGCTTACTTACCTGTTTTTGAAGCAATTATCGAAAGAAATCGACAACCAATTTTAAAGGCGCCACGTTCTTGATTCCATCGTCCCGATGCCACGAGGGTATTCGAAACGTTTTATCCTTCACAATGCCCCCGTCACCTGGCGGCTGTGGCGCGACCAGACGACCGGCAAAAGCGGGCTCTCGCTTTTCGAATCCGTCTCGCAAAGCCGTGGTCAGCCCATGCGAGGCTTCAATGAACTCTGCAAAAGAAGTTTTAGTCGATATAACCGAAGACGTGCCGCCCAATGGTACGGCGGCCTTTGAGGTCCTGTGCCCATTTTGGCGTAGCCTTGGCGGGATTGTAGAAGTGAGTCAGGTAATCCCACTTACGGTCGCTCGTCATAAGCATCCAAGCCACGCCATAGCATTCCGTTCGGGCCCATAGATCGTCAGGAAGAATCCCCTCTCCCGTGATGTAAAATTCCGGCACGGCAACCAATTCGTTCCAACAGGAGAATTGCCGGTCCTGCATACAGGTTTCGGCCAACGAGACTTTTGTCCGGATGGAGCGGGTTTTAATGACGGCGGCCACCGCTATTTTTCCGTCCAACGATTCCCCCCGTGCCTCGGCATAAAGCGTGTAGCTGATGATGCGTGCAGCTGTCTCGCTGAAGGGTGGCGGAACTTGTTTTAATGTGTGTTTCAGACTCGGCGTTCCCGTCAATTCCGGTTGCACCGCATGGGCGGCCAGCGGCAAGCCCAACAGGGCAATCGCCATCTCACGTCTGGTATTCATATCATCCTCTCCAAATCAAATCGTGGTTCCAGAATCCCTTGGTGGCAAATCAGCCGCAGGGAATGGATGTATTGGTAACAAAATTAGGTGCGCCATTCAGCGATTTATTGTCTCCACTTTTAGATGAGGCCGCAAACCACGACCACACCGGCAAGAGGAGACGCTGAACAATCCCTCAATCCACTCTTCCATTCTTCCAAACATCCTAATATTGTTTTGGTCATGGATGCGATATCTCTCTACCTCACGCTGTTGCTGGCTGGCTTCGTGCTCATCGGCACGGAAATTTTCATTCCGGGCGGCATTCTTGGTGTTTTCGGATCGATCGCCTGGATTGCGGCGGCAATCGTTGGCTGGCGATTCCCGGAACCTTGGAATCTCGTAAGCACGATTTCCCTGCTGCTCATCGGTATTCTGACGTTTGTCGTCTGGATCCGCTACTTTCCTAAAAGCCCCATGGGAAAAAGCCTTTCGCTAAATGAAAGTACGGCGACCTACAAATCCCACAAAGCCTCCAACATTCCGATCGGAAGCGTCGGGAAAGCCCTCTCTACCCTGCGCCCTTCGGGCATAGCCGTGTTCGACGGGAAACGCTTCGATGTCGTGGCCGACGGGGAATGGATCGAGGCCGGCGAAGCAGTAAAGATCTCATCAACTTCCGGAGGCCATGTCTCCGTCGTGAAGGCCTAGCTTTATGCGTTTAAGACTGACTGCAACCGCATTCCTCATTCTGCTCGTCTCAGCGGCTCAGGCAATGGAATTCATTGCCACCACCAACTACACCGTTGCCGCGGACGAATCCAAGGCCGGAGAACAATGGGTCACGGCCAACGTCATCAAGGCCGAAGGCACGTTCCAAAACGACCTCTTTGCCGGCTCCGGCACGGACCTGTTGCTCTCCGGCACCTATCAAGGCAATCTTTGGGGGATTGCGGGAGCGGACGCCAGCATGAGCGGAAGTTGCGAACGGAATGTCCGGCTGGCCGCGCCGACGATCCGGATCAATGGCTCCATTGACGGAAACCTCTTGGCCATGGCCAATACAATATTGATCGCAACCAACGCCGCGATCCACGGTGACGTCTGGTTGCTGGGAAACCAGGTTATCATGGAAGGCGCCATCAACGGCTCTCTCACCCTCGACGCCAAACGCACCGCCACGATCAGCGGCACCATCGAGGGAAATGCCAAGGCATCCTCCCCGGAAATCATCCTCCCCGAAGAAGCCCGCATCCGAGGAGCCCTTTCCTACACGACGGACCGGGAACTCCTGCCCGGCGAAAACGTGGTGGGCGGCAAATTGGAACGGATCATGGCGGAAAGCCTCTATTCCACCGCACGCATCCGGAAACAGGCCATGGCCCTGCTGGCAGCATGGCTGACCGCCATCCCCTTTATCTCCCTCTTTCCCATGACCACGGCCATGGCCTCGCTGTTGGCGCGCAAATCCCCGTTTCGTTGTTTTCTAGTCGGCTTTATTGCCATGGGAGCCCTGCCTTTTTTGGGGATCATATGCCTCTCCACGATGATCGGTTTTCCTCTGGGGTCCGTTATCCTCGCCTCGTGGGGCATCCTCATCTACACTAGCCGAATCATCATGGGGCTGATGATCGGGACGTTGATACTGAAAACCGGCAACACTTCCGCTGGACGCATCCTGCTGGCCACTATTCTGGGACTTACGCTTATTTATGTCTTTACCTTCATCCCGTCCTTGATTGGGGGATTGGTGCAATTTACCGTTATTTGGATAGGCATGGGCTCGTTGTTGCTGGCCCTGATCCAGAAACGCCGGCTTATCATCCAGGTGCCTGATGAACTCAGACAAATGGAAGCACTGAAAAAAGAACAAAACAAATCCACGGAGGAAATGTAATGAACCTATATTATGTCCTGTTAGTGCCGGTCATCCTCATCCTGCTGGTCTTTTTCGGGCTGGCCCTGTCAGTCATCAACCTTTGGGTGCGTGCCAACTTTTCGGGTGTAAAGGTCAGGATATGGTCCGACCTCGTCGGCATGAAACTGCGCCGCGTTCCCGGCACCCAGGTGGTGCTCACCTACATCTCCGCCGTGAAGGCCGGTCTCGACATTTCCACCAGCATGCTGGAAGCCCACTACCTCGCCGGCGGCAGCATGCAGAATGTCGTCCGTGCGCTCATCGCAGCCGACAAGGCCAACATCGAGCTCTCCTTCCAGCAGGCCGCCGCGATCGACCTCGCCGGCCGAAATATCATGGACGCCGTGCAGACCAGCGTGAACCCGAAGGTAATCGACTGCCCCGACCCCGAAAAAACCGTCGGCGGCATGCTCGACGCCGTGGCCAAGGATGGCATCCGCCTGCTGGTCAAGGCCCGCGTCACCGTGCGCACCAACCTCGAACGCCTCGTCGGCGGGGCCACGGAGCAGACCATCATTGCCCGCGTTGGGCAGGGAATCGTCAGCGCCATCGGCTCGATGGCATCATATAAGGATGTCCTCGACAACCCGGATTCCATCAGCCGCAAGGTGCTCAGCAGCGGGCTCGACGCCCAGACCGCCTTCGAAATCGTTTCGATCGATATCGCCGACGTCTCTGTCGCAGGTATCGGGCAGATTGCCAATGTCGGCGCCAAGCTTGAAACCGACCGCGCCGACGCCGACAAGATCATGCGCCAGGCCGAAGCCGAAGGACGCCGTGCAATGGCCATCGCCGCCGAACAGGAAATGCGCGCACGCGTCCAGGAGATGCAGGCGAAGGTGATCGAAGCCCAGGCCGAAGTCCCGCTAGCCATGGCAGAAGCCTTCCGCAAGGGCAATCTTGGCGTGATGGACTTCTATCGCATGCAGAACATCATGGCCGATACCGCCATGCGCGAGTCGCTTTCCGACGGTGACGACGACCAGCGCAAACAAGATAAGTAAACCACATTGAGCAGATTGCGAGGTCGCGGAGCATGCGGCCGCGCAATCTGCGGAAACCCCAACGAGGAATTGAAATGGAAGACCTTTTTCCGCTGCTCATATTCATCGTTATCGTGATCATCAACGTCCTCAAGGCCATCGGCGAAAAAAAGGGCCGGAGGCCGCCGTCAGAGGCTTCGAAACCTGAACCGCAACCTCCCCGACCGGGAGGTCCGGCGACCCTCGAGGACTTTTTCGACGAGATCGCCCGCAAGTTTCAACCCCAACCTACCGAAGTAGCGGAATGGCCGGAAAATATCGAGCGACCCGATTACACGCGCGAAATGGAGGAGTACGAGGCTGCCCAGCTCAAAAAGAGAGAGGAACCCTCTCCTTCATTTACAGCACCTGCTCCCGAACCGGAATCCGCACCCTTGCCAAACAAGCCCTTCGCTGCAGCTACGATGGATATCGTGCAACCCAGGGCTTTGGGGAAATCGTCCAACTTCAAGATTCCTGCCCAGGGAGCGGTCTTTGCCGGCATGAGCAACATGCGTATTTCGATGCCACCCCTGCTGCGTAGCGCTACGGGACACATCGACTTCCGGCTCGAAAACAAGAATCAGCTGAAGCAGGCGCTGATTTCCAGCATGGTCTTTGGATCGCCGCGTGCCTACGACCGTTCATTCAACAACACCATGGCCAAGTAAATGATACCCGCGCATGCAATTGCTTTTGACCGACTGCTTGAGGTTGCTACCCGTGCGACGGATGCCGCCGGCAGTCATGCATTGCAAAACAAGCACCGCTGCGGCGAAACAACCGGCACCTTCTCGCATGACGTAAAACTTGTGCTCGACGTGGAGTGCCAGAAGATTGCCGAGGAGACCATCCTTTCCGAATTTCCGGATCACGGCATTCTCGGCGAAGAGGACGTGAAGGAACGCCCGGATGAGTCCTATGAATGGATCATTGATCCAATCGACGGCACCATGAACTACAGCTACGGCTTCCCCTACTGGTGTTGCTCCATCGCCGTTCGGCACAACAAGAAGATACTCGCCGGATGCGTGTATGCCCCGGAGTTCGGCGACTTCTACACCGCCCACCTCGAAGCCCCTGCCAAACGCAACGGCGAACCGATCCGGGTTTCCAATACCCCGCAGTTGCAGGAGTCGCTCATCTTCACTGGCCTCTCCAAGGATTTCGAAAGCACAAGCGAAATCCATTTCGAAATGTTCCGCAAGCTGGCGTTGAACACCCGCAAACTGCGCATCAACGGCGCGGCCGCCCTCGACCTCTGCCACGTTGCCGCCGGAACAACCGACGGATTTTTCGAGACCGGCATCTACGTGTGGGACTATGCAGCCGCCGGCCTCATCGCCGAGCGCGCCGGTGCCGTGCTATCGCTCTACCCGTACAAAAATGAACTTCACCGATACAGCGTGCTCTGCGCGAACAACAAGTTAATCAGCGGCCTTCAGGCCATTCATCAAACAACTCTGACCCATGGCTGAAAAGAAAAAAACACCACCCGACCTGCATTGGCTCTACGAAGCCTCCGTACAGAATGTCGATACCGACCTGGATATCGGCAAGCGCATCTATAAAAAGCACAGGAAGCGCAAGCCGGTTACCGTTCGGGAAGATTTTTGCGGCACGGCCAAGTTGGCAGCCCGCTGGGTGCAACGCAGCAAAAAGCACGAAGCATGGGGCATCGATTTTCACCAACCCACGCTCGACTGGGGCATCCAATACAACATATCGAAACTTTCCGAAGAACAGCAGAGCCGTGTTCACCTGGTCTGCGGTGATGTGCTTGAAGCCGATACCCCCAAGGTCGACATGGCCTTTGCCCTCAACTTTTCCTTTTGCGTGTTTAAGCAGCGCGACACGCTTCGCAACTATTTCAAGCGCGTGGCGGAAGCACTCAACAACGATGGCATCTTCCTGCTCGACATCTATGGCGGCACCGAGTCGGTCATGGCCAAGAGCGACGATGTCCGCGAAATCCCCGGCTTCACCACGCCTGAAGGCCTGAAAATTTCGGACTTTGAATACATCTGGGAACAAGCTGAATACAACCCGATCTCGCATGAAACCGTATGTCATATTCACTTCAAGGTGCCCGGATACGGTGCCATCAACAAGGCCTTCACCTATGACTGGCGGCTATGGACACTGCCCGAAATCCAGGAAGTGCTTATCGAGGCCGGTTTCTCCAAGGCCGAAGTCTACCTGCACGACTTCGACGATGAAGGTGAATCGGATGAAATTTTTCGCCTGCGCACCAGCTACGAAAACGTCCAGGGCTGGGTGGCCTATGTAGTGGGGATCAAGTAGCCCCGCCACAGAGCCTAAAACTTCAGGAACAATCCCATATTATAGGCCGCGCCATCCCAATAGCTCTCTTCCATCTCATATTAGCGCACTTCAGCCATGACACCGAACCACAGCAGCGATGCCTCGACACCAAGCTGGGCAAAACCACCGCTGAAGTCATCCTGCCCGGGGATATCGGAATCGACAAAATAATAGCCGGTTCCAATGCCTGCATAGGGGGAAATCACAAAGGGTATGCGGCCAACAACCGAGATTTCTGCCGGAATAAGTTCTGTATTGGAGTCGGTAAATTCAACATATCCGGATCGACCTTCGACCGCCATAAATGCGAGGAAGGTTTTTCTAACCCGCAGCCCTGCACCGCGACCGGGATCATCGGCATCCCAGTATACCCCGTAGGCCGTAAAGCTCGTATCCGCATGAACCATCCCAACGGTTAGAAAGAGCAAACTCAGGCAAAGCACTGCTTTATATCCGATCATACCCATCTCCTTATTTTGGTCTCAAAAAAAATACATTAACCGAACAAATTTTCAAGACGTTAGCACAAGTGTTGCACCACCGGAGGGAGGAATATCTTTTGGGGATATTCTGTTCATCTCATATGATCCTGTCTAATAATCTGGCGCCATGAAAACGAAGAAAGAACGCGCCGAATATATTGCCCGCAAGCTCGACGAACTCTATCCCGAAATTCCCATTCCACTCGATCATTCCGACGCCTATACGCTGCTGATTGCCGTTCTGCTCTCGGCCCAGTGTACCGACAAGCGCGTCAACATGGTTACGCCCGCCCTGTTTGCAAAGGCAGACTCTCCGGAGAAGATGGCGGGACTTTCAGTAGACGAAATAAAAGCGTGCATTGCCACCTGTGGACTGGCCAACAGCAAGGCGAAGAACATTGAGGCGCTCTCGGAAATGCTGGTTGAGATATATGACGGTGAGGTCCCTCGTACTTTCGCGGAACTCGAAAAGCTGCCCGGCGTCGGCCACAAGACCGCCAGCGTCGTCATGATCCACGCCTTCAAGATTCCGGCGTTTCCAGTCGACACCCACATCCACCGCCTCGCGCAACGATGGGGCCTCACCAACGGAAAAAGCGTGGAGCAAACCGAAGCCGACTGCAAGAAACTGTGGTCGCCGGAGGAGTGGGAAAAACTTCACCTGCAGATTATTACCTATGGACGGGAACACTGCCCCGCCCGCGGCTGCGACGGCACCAAATGCGAAATCTGCCGCACTACCTATCCGAACCGCAAAAAGCCCATCATCACGAAGAAGGCATAGCGAGGCGTACCTTGCCACTACTCACCCGCAGCTACTCCTTATCGCGCTTGGATTTATAGTGCTCGTATCCCCGGAAGTCCTCGGGTATAGTCTTTTCGTCCAGCATCTCCCACAGCATGCTCGGGGATTTGTGTGAAGGATCCTCTTCCCCGGGACGCTTATACAGCCCTGACGCTTGGAAAAGCTCAAGGTCGTAGCGAATTCCCCACAACTCCTCCATGAGCTCCTTCGGAAGCTCTTTCGTGTGCTTGGTCGGTTCAGAGTAGATCCGGAATTCTTCGGCCTCGTACATCCATTTGCCAAACCGGTGCAGAATCGGATCGTAAATCTTGTTGCTCTCCTCAATGGCGATTTCTTCGTCATGCAAGTCAGGACGACCATCGGCTTCTGTTATGATCTTGATTGCGTCCTTGGTTGAACGCAACTCATCCTTCGCGCCCTGGGCAATGCATTCTTCCCGCATCACCTGCGCCCTGGCGGTCGCATCATCCAGATCTTCCGTATAATAGTCCTCCTCGCATTGGGGGTGGCCGTTAATGAAGAGGCGAACGCGATACTCATTACCCTCCTTGACAATATCGGTCGTCACCTTGGCCTCACGTTTCTTTTTCAGAATATGCATCTCCATCACCTCCTTGCGTTTAATAGCATATATTCCGCAAAAACACAGCTTTCTTCCAATGCAACCCGCAAATAGCCGCGTCGGCCACCAATCGTTGGCGCGTCTCCTCCACATTCCTGTTTATTTTCCTTTCTTGACCCTCGTCAAGGAACGGTCGAGCAGGTTATGGCAACGTGCGTACAACAATTTACGAGAAGGAGTGCCCCATGAAACGCAAGATTATCGAAATCAACGAAGACCTCTGCAACGGATGCGGCGACTGCATCGTCGGTTGCGCCGAAGGCGCGCTGCAGCTGGTGGACGGCAAGGCGAAGTTGGTGAAAGAAGATTTCTGCGACGGATTCGGAGACTGCGTCGGCACCTGCCCGACCGGCGCCCTGCAGATTATTGAACGCGAAGCCGCGGAATTCGATGAAGAAGCCACCATTGAACACGTTCGAAAAACCGGCGGCGAAGAAGCCGTACAACGCATGCTCGGCGCTGCCGAAGAACACGAAGCCAAGGAGAAAGCCATGAATGATTCCAAAAACAAGATGGGTGGATGCCCTGGACTGAAAGTGCGATTCGGAAACAAGCAAAAGGAAGAACAACCCAAGACGGCAGCCCCGGAGGTCTCCGGCCAGGTGATTCGCTCCGATCTCGACCAGTGGCCGATCCAGTTGCACCTCGTTCCGCCGACGGCACCCTTTTTCGAAGGGAAGGAACTGGTGGTACTGAGCACCTGTTCCCCCGTCGCCTCGCCCGACGTGCACTGGCGCTATGTCCGCGGCCGCTCCCTGGTCGTCGCGTGCCCGAAACTCGACCGCACCGAAGGCTATATCGAAAAGCTCTCCGCCATCATGGCACAGAACAATATTCCCAAGGTGATCGTCGTGCGGATGGAAGTGCCCTGCTGCGGCGGGTTGACCATGATCTCGAAACAGGCCCATGCCGCCAGCGGCCGCACCGATCTGGTCGTCGAGGAGGTCACCATCGGTCTCGACGGCGAGCTGTTGAAAACGGAACGGATTGCAGGATAGAAATTGGAGGGACGGCGTCCTCGCTGTCCGCGGCCGTCGAGGACGACAGCCCTCCATCAGAAAAGGAGAACCATCATGGACAAACTCAAAGGAAAAGCACTGAACCTGAAGGAAGAAATCACCTACGCCGATGGCGCGGTGATCAGCAAGACCCTGTTGAAAAAGGAGACCGGAAACATTACCCTGTTTTCGTTCGACAAGGGCCAGGGACTGAGCGAGCACACCTCACCGTTCGATGCGGTGGTTCAGGTGGTCGAAGGCGAAGGCTCCTTCATCATCGACGGAGACCTGAAAAAGGTAAAGGAAGGCGAAATGATTATCATGCCCGCCAACATCCCGCACGATGTCCAGGCCGCCGAGCAACCCTTCAAAATGCTGCTGATCATGATCCGCTCGGAATCGTAAGGACACGAATAAGCACCAAGACCACAAACAAGCTCATCTTCGTGTTCTTTGAGCCTTCGTGTTTAATTTAATCCAGCCAGCGCCACGGATTGGCGAGGATGCGGATCTCCTTGCCTTTCCAAGCGATGATTTCCTCGTCGGTCAGGCGCTGGATCAGGCGCGAGAGGCTTTCGGGCGTAGTGCTGATGGCCGCTGCAATATCCTTCTTCGACAGCGGCGTTTTGATGACTTCCAGTTCGCCATACTGGCTTCGCAGGAACAGGAAGAAACGTTCTTCCACATCCTTGGTGGTCAGCTCCTGGATCCGCTCGGCCAGATAGCGCTGCTTCGCCATCAGCATGGCAATAAAATCACTTCGGAATCCTTCTTGCGCCAACAGGCGGTGAATTCCTTCGCGGGGGAAAACCAATACATCGGCATTGGCAACGGCACGCGCGGAAACGGGATAGCGCTCCCGTTCAAATAGAACCACTTCGGCAAATACCTCGCCGGGCTTGATGACACGGATCACCACCTCTCGGCCGTCTTCAGTGTTTTTGTGCAACTGGATGTTTCCACCGATGAGCAGATACATGCTGCTTCCCTTTTCACCCTCATGGAACAGGTATTCCCGCTTCTTCACGGATTCCAGCGTGCAAATGCGGGCCAGCTCCTCGCGGTGCTCGTCGGACAATCCCTTGAAATAGGCTGTATTGCTGATCAGTTTCTCAATATCCATGCCGCGTACTCTGCCCATCTGCAACTGCCCTTTCAACGGTAATATTCCAATAGAGGGCCCTCTGCCGTCCTCTGCGGTGAATTAGTTCTTATTTCCCGATTCATTTTCCCAAGGGTTCGGGATAGGCTGATCCCATTATATGGAGATTGATTATGTTATTTCGGTTTCGCAACCATGAAAAAACGTGTGTGCAAATTCCCTTGAAGACCAAGGGGAAATTGTTTGTCAGCCCGATGCCGTTCGGTCCCTACGATCCCGGCAATGCACTGCTGAAGGTGTACAAGCAGAACCGCATCAAGTTTGTCGTTATGCTCGTCACCGACGTGGAAATTTCGAAAAAAGCCAAGCGGGATGTCATTGGCATATACAAGAAGAACGGTATCGAACCGATCCGCTTCCCCTTTGCCGACTATACCAGCCCCGACCTGCACAAAATCTCGAAGGTCGTAGACAAGGCGGCGGGCTATCTGCGGGCCGGGGCGAATGTGGCGGTCCATTGCAACGCCGGCGTCGGTCGCACCGGCGTCATGACTTGCTGCATTATTCGTGATGTCATGAAGCTTCCTGCACAGGAGGCCATCGACTACGTAAAGCAACACATGCAAACCAAGATGACCGACGAGCAGATGCGCCTCGTTGGCCGCTTCCATACGCTGGCCGAAAAGGTTGAGGAAAAACAAAAGACCAACGCATGAGCCACGTCTGGCTGGCTCTTGGCCCTGCGGTTTTGCCGCGATGGCGGAAAGCCCGCTGTTGATGCGCCGGGAGAAGACCGCTTGCATACCCGACAAAAAACGTTATCTTTTTCCTCTTAGATAAATGGAGGAAGGTTCCCATGTTTCCCGAAGTACGACTTAGACGGCTGCGCCAAAACGCATCGATTCGCCGTATGATCGATGCCCCCCTGCCCGGCCCCGAAAAATTCATGTGGCCGACGTTTGTGATTGAGGGCAAAGGTCAACGCGAAGAAATAGAATCCATGCCGGGACAGAACCGCCTGAGCATTGACCAGCTGCTGCTTGAGACCGAATCGCTTATTGAAAACGGTATCGGCAGCATCCTGCTCTTCGGCCTGGCCGAGGACAGCCAGAAGGATCTACAGGGATCGGAAGCATGGAACGAGGACGGCACGGTGCAACGTGCCATTCGGGCCGTGAAAAAAGAATTTCCCGACCTGATCGTGGCCGCCGACGCCTGCGTCTGCGCCTACACCGACCACGGCCACTGCGGTCCACTAACCGAAGCCGGCGCGGTCGACAACGATACAGCCATCGCCAACCTCGCCAAAATCTGTGTTTCGCATGCTGCTGCCGGAGCTGATATCGTGGCCCCTAGCGCCATGATGGACGGACAGATCCAGGCCATCCGCGACGGACTCGATGCCAACGGGCTCCAGGATGCGATCCTCATGAGCTATTCCACCAAGTTTGCCTCGTCCATGTACGGCCCGTTCCGCGACGCTGAAAAATCGAAGCCCGGACAAGGCGACCGCAAGGGCTATCAGGCCTCGTGGGGCGACCTGCGCACGGCCCTGCGCGAATCGGAGTTCGACGAGGCCGAAGGTGCGGACATGCTGATGATCAAGCCGTCGATCTTCTACCTCGATATCCTTGCAAAAATGCGTGAAGCAACCGACCTCCCGCTTGCGGCCTACAATGTCAGCGGAGAATATTCCATGCTCCACGCCACCGCCGACCGCGGCTGGGGCGTCCTCAGGGACATGGTGCAGGAATCGACCCAGGCGCTCGTCCGTGCCGGCGCCGACCTTCTGATCTCATACTGGGCCAACCAATACAACGAACTTTTCAGGGATTG
>JBNKSB010000094.1:0-2488 GCA_050297095.1 Pontiella sp.
CGCGACGCATCCGTCGAAGCCCCCATGCAGGAAACCCTCGCCGCCGCCATCATCCGCCTCTCGGAATGGGACGGCGAACGCCCGCTGTACGATCCTTTCTGCGGCTCCGGCACCCTGCTCTGCGAAGCATTCATGAAAGCCGGCAATATTCCCGCCGCCTACCTGCGCAGGAAATTTGGATTCCTGCGCCTGCCCGACTTCGATGCCGCCGCTTGGAACCAGGTCAAGACCAAGGCCAACAATGAAACCGTCGACGTGCCCGATGACTTGATCAAGGGAAGCGATATTAGCGCCGATGCAGTCAAGGCCGTGCGCGCCAACCGGGATGCCCTGCCCGAACTTGGTACCATCAAGGTGCGCCGCACCGACTTCCACGACCTTGAAGGCTTCAGTAATACCACCATCGTCACCAACCCCCCCTACGGCATCCGACTCGGCAACACGGAAGAAGTGACCACCCTGCTCAAGGAATTCGGCGACTTTCTTAAACAGAAATGCACCGGATCCACCGCCTTCATCTATTACGGCGAAAAGACGCTCGTAAAAAAACTAGGCCTCAAGCCGAAATGGAAACATGAACTCCGCGCCGGCGGCCTTGACGGAATGCTCTGCAAGTACGACCTATATTAAGCAAAGCAACAACTTCCGTAGAGGCTTGCCTCGGAACGAAGAATTGCCCCGTCCTTCCTCCCAGCGGGCATGGAAGCTTAAAATCCAGCCCAACGCCACCACTGCATCTCATCTTGAAAAGATGAAAGAAGCTAAACTCGTAACACCTCCTATCTTACTGCAAATATAAGACAACGAGTCTTCTACCTATTCTTTTTTTAATATATTTGTCTTGATAATACCTGTACTCATTTGTAGGTATTTGGCCGATTTTATGCGCCAAGAAGGAGCCCTGAATATTTGCTCTGCCGACGACACACAATACTTGACTTGACTTTGCTTAGTTTTTTTTACCATTCTTTTTCTTTCTTTTTTATTATGAATACAACAAACAAGACCACCCAGAAGAGCGGAATAACCATCGTAGAAGCAATGGTTGGCATTACAATCCTCGCCATCGGCATTGCCGGAGCGAGCCGGTTGGCTGCGACCACATCGCGGTTGGCTGATTTGGCAAGCGACAAACAAACCGCGGTCCAATTGGCGAAGAACCGGATCGAACGAATGGCCCATGTCCCGTTTGCACAACTTTCGCAATGGGCCGTCGAAGACATGATCATCGATTCCACGGGCCAGCCGGATTTAGACGGAAAATTCAAGCTATCGACCGCCATCACCTATCCCGCTTCCACCACAAACCTAGCAGAAATCGCCATCGATGTCTGGACTCGGAACAGGAACACCAGGGACTTCGACCTCCCGCCGGAAACCATAAACACCTATCTCTCGTCGATGTAGGAAACAAGCATGACTGTACCCGAAAAAAACGGATTTACCCTTATCGAAGCCCTGACGGCCATGGTGATTACCGTCATCACCATTGCGCTGGCCCTCGGGGGCTACATAACTCTGCAAAAAGAGCAGAATCGGCAGATCGCACAGGACACGGTGGACACGGATATTCGCTTGGTGGCCAGTCGAATTCAAAAAGAAATGCGCTTAAGCTCCCTTCCAGAAATGGTTTTCTATCCCGACTCCGAACCAGAACGCACCGCGGTTAGCTTTCCCATTCGTTCCAATAGCACCTTCGCAACGAACAGCCAAGGCACCATCGAGTGGGACACCACGATCATCTACCATGTCTCCAGCGACGGAAAGCGCCTGTTGCGAACCGTTTTCAATCCCCGGGACAATGCCCTGACCATTGCCGAGCGACGGCAGCAACTAGCTCAGGTGATTGCCAATGAAAACGGAAACAAGGCGGAAAACGGGAACAATGCCATCACCACCTGCCTTTTGAAGAATCTAAGCGAATGGAAACTCGTTCCGCAGGGAAACAGGTACGATGGATATGCAAATACGAACATACCGAAGACGGACGATAACGCCAATCTAGGTTCCTTTATCCTTACTCCGGGAACCCACACCCTGAAACTGACCGTGACCGGAAAAAACGCAATGAGCTCCGGCTACGCCCTGGGCCTCGACACGCTCCACCTCTCCCCCTCGGCACTCGAACGCGAAGCAGAAGCCCAGCAGACCACCGGAACGCCTACGCCATCGCCGGACTACAACGCCTCCGGCATGTTGAGCGGATACAAGCAGCTAACCCTCCCGGCAACCAAGGTAGGCGACTCCATGGAAATCTCCTTCTACAACGATCGATGGGAAGACACCAACTTCGATTTCAACGATTGCATCAAATCCAACACAACCGTCGGCCCCCCGGATTACAGCTACAGTCCGCCCGACCTGGTCCTGCATCTCGCGGGAAACACCACCAACTGGACCGCATCGGGCCAAACCGGCGAGATAACGGGTCATGATGGAACCCATGACTTTGCCGGAAGCATCGTGCGAACCCTGATCCACGGGGAGC
>JBNKSB010000095.1:0-9566 GCA_050297095.1 Pontiella sp.
GTGCGGTCCGCGTGCACCGGGGGAGTCAATCCGCCCCGGAAGAGCAAAGACCGTGCGCCCCTGCTCCATGGCGGCGTCGGTGGTATGCATCGAACCGCCCTTCACCGCCGATTCGATCAACAGAACCCCCATGCTCAAACCACTGATGATGCGGTTGCGGTACGGAAAGGTCATGCGGTCGGCCTGTCGGCCCATCGAATACTCGCTAATCACCGCGCCCTGCTTGGCAATCCTGTTGGCCAGCTCCTCGTTTTCCGGAGGATAAAGACAATCGATTGCACCGCCGAGCACGGCAATCGTACGGCCACCGCTTTTCAGCGCACCGCTGTGCGCCGCGGTATCGGTTCCGCGCGCCAATCCACTTACGACCGTGAATCCAACGTGCCCCAACTGGTAGGCCAGCCGATCCGCCGCAGAGAGTCCGTAATGGCTCGTTGAACGCGAGCCGACAATACCCAGCGCCTTCGCATCTTCCGGAAGGAACCGTCCGCGCACATACAAGGCTAACGGTGGATCGTGAATGGTCTTGAGTGCATCGGGATATTCATCGTCGAGCGGCGTAATAATCCGGGCCCCGACATCGGACGCCTTTTTGATCTCCTCCTCGACATCGATACCGTCGCGTTGCGTGATGATCTTTAGCGCCAGCTTTTCTCCCACGCCTCGCGCCTGCATTAACGCCTCGCGGTCGGCTTCGAGAATGGCCTTGGGTGAGCCTAGGGCATCAATCAGGCGTCGGACACTCACCGGGCCCAGCCCTTCGATCATATTTAATACGATATATGCTTCGCGATCCTGCATTTTATTAAACACAAAGACTCAAAGGACACCAAGCATCACGAAGAATCCGCTTTGTACATCTTCGAGGTCTTAGTGCCTTAGTGTTTTTATAATCCGTTCCAGATTTTTTCCATAAGCGCTTCGGGGATTTCGTTGCCGATGGAGACGACCCCGATTTCGGAGGCAAGCACAAACATGGGCATGCCGCCGATCGTTTTCTTATCGACCGACAACGCGTCACGCAGATCCGGCCAGCTGTATTCCGGCGCTCGAACAGGAAGTCCGAGCAACCTGAACAGACGTTCGATCCGCTGGCAGGATGTGGGTGAAAGTTCAGTCAGCTCAACAGAAGCGCGCGCGGCAAAAATCGACCCGATGGACACCCCTTCGCCATGGACATATGCACCGTAGCCCGCCACCTTTTCAACGGCGTGGCCAACGGTATGACCAAAATTAAGGATAGCGCGCAACCCGCCTTCACGCTCGTCCTGAGCCACGACATCGGCCTTGATCTCGCAGCAGCGGCCCACAACCTTGGCCAGTAGCTCCTTGTTTTCAAGGTCGGGAAGCTCCGCCACATATTCTTCAAGATATTGATAAAACGTCGCGTCGGAGATAATGCCGTATTTGACCACTTCAGCCAAGCCGGCGCGGTATTCACGCGGCGAAAGCGTTTTCAATGTTTCCAGGTCGGCCAGCACCAGCTCGGGCTGATGGAAAGCTCCCACCAGATTCTTGCCCTCCGGCAAATTGATCCCGGTTTTTCCACCGACAGAGCTGTCGACCATCGCCAACAGCGAGGTCGGCACCTGCACGAACGGGATGCCCCTTAGATAGGTGGCGGCCACATACCCCGCCAGATCGCCCATCACCCCGCCACCAAGCGCCACGATGAACGATTTGCGATCCAACCCGGCCTCGATGCAGCGGCTGTACAACTGGAACACCTGATCGCCGCACTTGGTCTGCTCGCCTGCGGGAAGCGTCGCGACCGAAACCAAAAAGCCGGCGGCTTCCAGCGATTTCTGCACGGTCCCGGCATAAAGCGGACCGACGTTTCCATCGGTAATGACTAAACATTTCCCCTTCAGGCCCACACCGGAACAAAGCGCTCCAAGACGGTCCAAGACCCCCGCTCCAATATGAATAGGATAGGAGCGATCCCCTAGATTTACTGGTACGTCGTATAACATAGCTCGGAGTGTGTAGGGGCTCGCGGGGGGACAAGTCAACCGAATTCGCACTTTCAATTTCTTAATCTAAATTAAATGCCGTGCTTTACGGCAAATATGTGTTTCTTGATTTCGCACATTGAACCCCATGCTGTTGCTCCACCCTCGATGTGAGCAAAAACATCTGATATCCAACTGTTAAGACAGATCACATCCCTGATCAACAAGATCAAAACAGTATGGGCATGTGCATAGTGATGAAGGGTCCGGATTATACGACGTACAGGTAGAGATCCCATGTTTCCGGGAGCGTGACTTCATTTTTACCGGAACGTTTGAGCCATAAGCGTGTCTATAATTATAGCTGGCGACACCGAGGTACAAACAACCGACAAGATGCCTTGTTCAGGCCGTGTCGACTCGCGGTCGATAGGCAAATGATGCAATGAAGCTCGTGATGCCCAGCAGGCCCCGGCAGCGCACCGGGGCTTTTCTATGCGACAGAAATTCCCTCGCAGAGGCGCAGCGTTCGCAAAGGAAACTTTCTGAATCAATTTCTTCTCCGCGCTCTCTGCGCCTCTGCGAGGAAAGCAACCGAATGCGCGTTGAAAAGTTTTGACGGCCCGCCCCTCATTTCATACCTTTGTACTAGGAAATGAAACTCACCACCAAAAGCGAATACAGTTTGCTGATGCTGATCCACCTCACCCGCCAGGGAGCGGTTCCGGAATCGGATGCCTTTGTGCGTCTGGAGGAAATCTGCAAACAGTACGACCTGTCCTTCAAATATGCGGAGCAGATCATCGGTGCCCTGAAGCGCGCAGAGCTGGTCCGGGCCCGCCGCGGAGCCGCCGGCGGCTACCAGCTTGCAGCTGACCCGAATCAGGTTTCCATGGCACAAGTGGTTCGCTTGATGGATGGAGCCCTCGCGCCTACGGGGGCTGTCAGCGAATACTTCCCCAGCCAGACCGTTTTGGAAAAGGAGTCCGGGGTGATCTCCGTGATGAAAAACATCCGCGACTACGTCGCCCGCACCATGGAACAAACCACCTTGGCCGACCTCGTATAGTTTTTATTCCCGCATCATACCTGCAACCAGGATTTAAACCGGAGCCACTCTAAATGATTACCGAATTTTCAGCACTTGGATGGGAAGCATGGGCGACCTTGGCGACCATAACCCTGGTTTTCCTGACGGTCGTTTTTACCCGGCTGAGTGCCGATATCGTATTTTTGGGCGGTTGCGGACTGCTGCTGGTTCTGGGCATTCTGGATTCAACGGAAGCTCTGGCCGGATTCAGCTCATCCGGGATGGTTACCGTTGGCGTTCTCTACGTGGTGGTTTCCGGTCTGCAGGAAACCGGCGGCCTGCAATGGATCTCAACCCATGTGCTGGGACACCCCAAATCGACGAGAAAGGCCCAAATGCGCGTTATGCTTCCGGTTTTCGGGCTTAGTGGCTTTCTGAACAATACCCCCGTGGTGGCCATGTTCATTCCAGTGGTCATGAAGTGGGTTCGGGGCCTTGGCCGCAGTCCATCGCAATTTCTCATACCCCTCAGCTACGCCTCCATCCTCGGGGGCATGTGCACCTTGATCGGAACCAGCACCAACCTCGTCGTAAACGGCCTTTACCAGAGCCATTTCGATGGTCAAAGCCTCGGTATGTTTGAAATTACCCGCATCGGCCTGCCCTGCGCCCTACTCGGTCTCGCCTACCTGGTGCTGGCCGGCAAAAAACTACTGCCCCAACAGGATGCCACGATACAGGAATTTTCCGACCCCCGGGAATATACCGTCGAAATGATTGTTCCGACGGGGAGCAACCTTTCCGGCCAGTCGGTAAGTGCCGCCGGACTACGCCGGCTGCCGGGCGGTTATCTGGTCGAAATCATCCGCGAAGGAAACGTGCACGCACCCGTGGAACCGGAGATGCGATTGCAGGAAAACGACCGGCTGGTCTTCGCCGGCGCGGTCGATTCCATTCTTGAATTGCGCAATCACGTTGATTTGCGGATTGCGGACAACCCGCAATTTTCATTGGATGTTCCGGTTAGTGCCCGCCGGGTTGTGGAGGTAGTGGTTTCCACCACCTGCCCTGTCATCGGCCAGCAGATCCGCGACTGTAATTTCAGAAAGCGCTACAATGCCGCCATTCTGGCCATTGCCCGGAACGGCAGCCGCATCAAGGGCCGCATCGGTGACATCCGACTCAAGGCCGGCGACACCCTGCTGATCGAATCCCACGCCGGCTTCGCTCCCCGCATGAAAGACTCGCGCGACTTTCTGCTCGTCAGCGAAATACAGGATGCTGTGCTCGTCGAACACCACCGCGCCCCGATCGCCATGTTTGTGTTGGCCGGCATGGTGCTCGCCGTTGCCTTTCAGCTCACCTCCATGCTCAATGCCGCGGTAGTCGCCGCCATGTTAATGCTCGCGTTAAAATGCTGCCACCCCAACCGGGCGCGCAAAAGCATCGAGTGGAACGTACTGCTTGTGATCGGAGCGGCACTCGGCCTCGGGAAAGCGATGGAAACCACCGGAGCCGCCGTTGTGCTGGCCAATGGACTGATCGGCCTCGGCAACAACAATCCGTATGCCATTCTGGCACTGGTTTATCTGACGACCACGGTTTTCACGGAACTTATCACCAATAATGCGGCCGCGGTTCTGATTTTTCCTATTGCCATCAATGCGGCCGAGGCCCTGGGCGTGGATGCCAAACCCTTTATCTTCTGCATCATGATTGCAGCCTCCGCCAGCTTTGTAACCCCCATTGGCTACCAAACCAACCTCATGGTGTTTGGCCCCGGCGGCTACCGCTTCAGCGACTTCTTCAAAATCGGGTTGCCCATGAATCTACTCATCGGCGCTACGGCGATCCTGCTGGCACCGCACATCTGGCCCTTCTAAACCAAAAGCACCGCCTAGAACTGTAGCCAGGACGGTTGCAACACGTACCGACTGCTTCTGGAATACGGCACCGCATTTTTCAAAAACGCCATAAGCAAAAAACCCCGTCGAATGACGAGGTTTTGGAGGGAAGACCGCCCTGTCGACCTCCAGTCGGGCAGAGCGCGTTCCTTCTCACGTTACGACGCGTATTCCTTGACCAGAGCCATGCCGACAATGTCGCGCTGAATCTGGTTGGTGCCTTCGTAGATCTGCAGGATCTTGGCATCGCGCATCATCTTCTCGACCGGATATTCCTTCATGAAGCCGTAGCCGCCGAAGACCTGGACGGCATCGGTGGTGACGGACATGGCCACGTCGCCAGCGTAGTATTTGCACATCGCGGAAATCTTGGAGACATCCTTCGTGCCGGCGTCGATGGAACGGCAGGCGGCATAGGTGATGGCGCGCGCGGTTTCCACCTTGGTCGCCATTTCGGAGAGCATCCACAGCAGACCCTGGTTGGCGATGATCGGCTTGTCGAACTGCTTGCGGACCTTGGCATACTTGACGGCTTCGTCGAGCGCACCCTGCGCCAGGCCAACGCCCTGCGCGGCGATGCCCGGACGGGAGATGTCGAAGGTCTTCATGGCGAGCAGGAAGCCCATGCCTTCGCGGCCGATCAGGTTTTCGGCCGGTACTTCGCAGTCCTCGAAGATCAGTTCGCGGGTAGCGGAGGCGCGGATCCCGAGCTTGTCCTCCTTCTTACCGAAGCTAAAGCCGGGGGTATCCTTTTCAACAATGAAGCAGGAAACGCCGCGGGCGCCCTTGGCTTTGTTGGTGATGGCAAAGACGGTGTAGATGTCGGCTTCGCCACCGTTGGTGATCCACTGCTTGGTGCCGTTCAGGATATATTTGTCGCCCTTCTTGACCGCGGTGGTGGCAATGCCACCGGCATCGGAACCGGCATTCGGTTCGGTCAGGCCGAAGGCGGCCCATTTTTCACCGGATGCAAGCTGCGGGAGATATTTGGCTTTTTGCTCGTTGGAACCGCCGATCAGGATCGGGTCGGCGCCGAGGGCGTTGGCCGCATAGGAGACGGAGACACCGATGCAGTATTTCGACATGGTTTCAACCGCAAGACAGAATCCGAGCTGGTCGGCGCCGAAGCCGCCGTATTCCTCGGGAATGTAGAGACCCATCAGGTCCATCTGCGCCAGTTCATTGAGCAGCTCGGACGGGAAGATCCCCTTTTCATCCAGTTCCGCACGAACCGGCACAATGCGCTCCTTACCGAAATCATCGATCAGATTGACGATCTCCATCTGGTCTTCGGTAATGCCATAATCGATTGTTGCACCCATGTCTTTCTCCTATTGTTCGTTAACACCAAACCGGCCTCGCGACCGGACCCCAAAAAAATCTACTCCCCCAACGATTCAAGGAACCGTTCGGCTTCAAGAGCAGCGCAGCAACCGGTGCCGGCGGCGCTGACCGCCTGACGGTATACGGAATCCGCGACATCGCCCGCCGCATAGACCCCCTCGATCTTGGTTTTCACGCCATCCGAGATCAGATAGCCGGTCTTGTCCATGTCGAGCTGGCCGACAAATGGATCAGTGTTCGGCTTGTGCCCGATTGCGAGAAAAAATCCGGTGCACTCAATCTCCGAAATTTCCCCGGTTTTGACGTTTTGAACGCGCACTCCGGTAACGCCGGAATCATCGCCCAGCACCTCGTCCACCACGGTATCCCAAACCATCTCGATTTTCGGATGGTTCAATGTGCGTTCCGCCATGATCTTGGAAGCGCGCAGCTCATCGCGGCGATGGATCAAGGTGACCTTGGAGCCGAAACGGGTCAGGAACATCGCCTCTTCGCAGGCGGTATCACCGCCCCCCACGACCACGATCGGAACATCGCGGTAGAATGCGCCATCGCAGGTGGCGCAGGCGGACACGCCGCGGCCGGCAAATTTTTTCTCGGATTCGAGCCCCAAGTATTTTGCCGAGGCACCGGTAGCAATAATCACGGTTTCGGCTTCGATGACTTCGTCACCCGTAATGGTCAGCTTGAACGGGCGCTGGGAAAGATCGGCCTTGATCACTTCCCCGAACTGGAAACGGGTACCGAACTTTTCGGCCTGGGCACGCATCTGGGCCATCAGGGTCGGACCATCGATCCCTTCGGGGAATCCCGGATAGTTTTCCACGTCGTTGGTAGTGGTTAGCTGCCCACCGGGTTGCATACCCTCGATAATGACCGGTTCCAGATTGGCGCGGGCGGTGTAGATGGCGGCAGTATAGCCCGCTGCACCGGCTCCGATAATGACTACTTTTTCCATATTCAGATTCCTTTGCGGTTGGATTAATGGACGAATGGATTACAGGATTGATGCAGGAGTTTCAAACCGCCAATCCCATCAATCCACTCAACCAATACCCACGCAACTCACCCCGTATTTTCTAAGCCTTTGCCGCCGCAATCTGCTTCTGGAATTCCGGGACAACTTCATGCAGGTCGCCGATAAGGCCGAAGTCGGCGACATCGAAGATCGGTGCGTCGGGATCCTTGTTGACAGCCACGATGACATCCGAGCTCTGCATGCCGGCCAGATGCTGGATCGCGCCGGAAATACCGCAGGCCACGTAAACGACCGGACAGACGGTCTTGCCGGTCTGCCCTACCTGATGGTGGTGCGAGATCCAGCCGGCATCGACGGTTGCGCGCGACGCACCGACGGCGGCGCCCAGCTCGGCGGCGAGGTCGTAGATAATCTTGAAGTTTTCGGGCTTCCCTACCCCACGGCCGCCGGAAACGATATATTGCGCGGCGTTGAGATCGATGGTGTTGTCGGCTTCATGGACCGATTCAAGACGGCGCATGCGTTCCGGGACACCGGAGAGGTCGACATCGTAAGCTACCTGTTCCCCTGCTTCGTTGTCCGAAACCTTGGTCTTCTTGAAGACATTGGAGCGAACGGTCGCCATCTGCGGGCGGTTGTCGGGACAGATGATGGTCGCCATGATATTGCCGCCAAATGCCGGACGGGTCTGCAGCAGGTTGCCCGTTTCGGTATCAAAGTCGAGCTGCGTGCAGTCGGCGGTCAGACCGGCATCCACCATGACGGCCACCGTCGGCGCAAGGCTGCGGCCGATGGTCGTCGCGCCGTAGAGCACGATTTCGGGTTTCTTCTCGTTGATCAGTTGCGCGACCGCGCGTGAATAGTAGTCGTTCTGGTAATCCTTCAGCTTGGGATCATCGATGGTGTAGACCTTTTTGGCACCAAAGTTATACAGCTCCTGACAGAGTTCCTCGCCGTTTTCGGACGGCAGGATCGCGCAAAGGGTGTAGCCCGATTTTTCGCATAAAATCTGCCCTTCGCTGAGAAGTTCCTGCACCACGCCGGCAATCTTGCCTTCGCGCTGTTCCGCAAATACCCAAAGTTCCTTAGTCGTGCTCATAGTACGTTACGCTCCTTCAGCTTCTGGATGAGTTCGGTGACCATTTCGGCGGGCTCGCCGGAGAGGACTTCCTTGTTCAGCTTGACCGGTGGCGCAAACACCTTGCTCACCTTGGTGGGCGATCCGGACAGGCCAATGTTTTCCTCGATCGGCTCGAGTTCGTCGAAGCCCCAGGTCGGAATTTCGGCCTTCTTGGCGGCCATCTTTTTCTTCAGCGACGGCATGCGAAGCTGGTTGGCTTCCTTCACGACGGTCAATGCACAGGGCTTGTCAATGTCCCATACTTCGTACCCGTCTTCTGTAACCTTGGTCACCTTGAGCGTGTCGCCCGTGACTTCCACGGCCTTGGCGTAGGTGAGCGTCGGGATATCGAGAAAGTGCGCCACGCCGGGTCCGACCTGGGCGGTATCGCCATCGATCGCCTGCTTGCCGAAGAGCACCAAATCAACATCGTCCAACTTCTTGATGGCAAGGCTGATGGTGTAGGAGGTCGCCCAGGTATCGGCCCCGCCAAACTTGCGGTCGGAAATCAGAATGGCTTCATCCGCCCCGTGCGACAGCGCCGTGCGCAGCGCCTGCTCGGCCTGCGGCGGACCCATGGAGACCACCGTCACCTTTCCGCCATGTGCGTCCTTGAGTTGCAATGCCATTTCGAGCGCGTTCTCGTCGAACGGATTGATAATACTCGGAACCCCTGCCCGGTTCAGACGGTTGGTCTCGCGATCGATCGTGACCTTGTCCGAATCGGGCACCTGCTTGATGCATACTACGATGTTCATCAACACCCCTTTCCCAGTTTGAAAATAAGCGTCCATATATACTGCATACCCCAACACCGCTCAAGCGTAAACGCCCACAACCCATGCGCATTTCTCCGTTTACGGACAAGAACATGAACAAATCCATCAGCGTTCAATTCTTCTACTCAAACATCTCACTTTATATTCTTTCAAAAAAGGAATTCTAACCACCACGCTATGCCTTTCATCCATGGCGGATGTGATTTGGCCATCTGAAAACGAATGAATTGCTCTGATGAAGGGCGCGGGTGGAGGTTTGCTGTTCTATCGTAGAATCTACAGTCGGGATACGAATACGGACAATAGCGCTCCCGTTCACCAAACTACCCCCCTGGCAATCCCAAACCGGCTCCCGAATCAGGGAGCCGGTTCTTTTTTGCAACCCCAGCAATGGTGATGCACATGATCATTATTTGCATTATATTATAGTTTCATAATGTTTTGTTATCGATCTTTCT
>JBNKSB010000096.1:0-7721 GCA_050297095.1 Pontiella sp.
TTACGCTCTGCAAGATATCGATTGAGAGCGCGGGTAGTACCCCAAAACTAATTCCGCCCAGCCGGCCGCCCCCGAATTCCGATTTACATGCCGATACACGGCACATATATATTAAAAGAAACCCAAAATAACAACATTCAATACATTAATTTCTTACTCCGCCATCATGTTTCTATAGCATTGGATCTCTTCTTCAAGGCTCGACAAGCTTCCCGCGGACCATTAGATTAAAAACGAACGGAAGGGAGGTGACTAAACCATGATCACCGCAAAACATTGCAATGAAGTCTCCGTAAGAGTGTTGAGCGATATCGGCATCCTCGCCCAGCTGACAAAAATTGTAGCCGACAAGGGCGTGAACATCATCGCCGCCGCCGCATGGGTGGAAGACGAAAACAGAGGGATGGTCCATTTGGTGACCGATGACAATCTCAGAGCGGTCGATGCCCTGCGCGCCCACAACTATGCCCCGACCGAAGTCGATTCGATCGAAGTGCTAATGCATCATTCCCCCGGCATGCTCAGCAGCATCTGCGAGAAGATAGGAAGCAGCAGCATCAACATCAAATATCTGTATGCCAGTGCGCCGGTTTCCGACGAAACCTGCTTGTGCGTGCTTTCCACCGACAACAACGAACGCGCACTCGTTCTGCTGAACGATTAGCAGAGGTTCCGAAAACCGCCCCCTGTTTCACATGCAAAAAGACATTCAACCCGATTGCTGGAAATACGAATTACCCGGAGGGTTCGAGGCGCTGGCCGGGAAAACCGATGCCGACAACGATCTGCTTAGCCTGCGCGTCGCGGCCCCCAACGACCTCTGGTTCCATGTTCGCGGACTGCCCGGGAGCCACGTTATCCTGCGCCAGCCCGAAAGAGAAAAGCCGGACAACGCCACCATAAAAGCCGCCGCCGCCATCGCCGCATGGCATTCCAAGGCACGCAACGCCGGAATCGTACCCGTTTGCTACACCGAGGCCAGGCACGTCGGAAAGCCGCGCGGCGCCAAACCCGGAAGCGTCACTATCAAGCGCGAAAAAATCGTCAAGGTACGTCCGGCCATCCCTGGACGCTAATCGAATTCCGTGGGCCGAGCCGGATCAAGGAAGTGACGATGAAGCATCTCAACATGCATCGGAAGAGTACGATGCAGGGACAGCGGCGGCAGCTCATCCACCGCAAAGAAGGCCGCATCCAGAATATCGTGGCACAGCGCCTCCGCTTCACCCACTATTTCGCACAGAAACATCAGCTTGTAGCTGTGAAAAGGCCGCCGGTCTTCGTGATAGTGCAGATCGCGATCCAATACGGCCGCCAGCTTGGTGCAACGCACTTCGTAGCCGGTTTCCTCCCGAAGCTCGCGAACCACAGCCTGCGAGGGCGGGTCGTTCACGTCTGCCCAGCCGCCCGGCAGGCTCCAGCATTCATCACTGGCCTCGCGTGACAAAAGCACCTTGCCGTCGCGAAATACCGCCCCGCGCACATCCACCTTTGGCGTAGCATAACCGGTTTCGTTCCGAAATATTTCCAGCCATTGTCCGACGGGCAACGCTGAAACTTCCGCCATCATTTCGGCGGCTAGCTCGCGCAACTCTTCATAGCGTTCGCGGTCATACACATCCGTCGCATATTCCAGCCCGATCTGCGCAATCGACTGCACCTTGCGCGCCCACTCGACCGATTTACTGCTCATTCCCTACTCCTTAGATCCGACAGCATAGTCCTGCAACAATGTCTTACCCAACGTATTCCGGGAGTTCGTAGCACGCTTCTAAAATTGGGGCAAGTTATGCCTGAACAAATGCGAACGGATCCGGCGCGGATTCCTGACCAGATTCAACCTGCGCCTCAGAATCCCGTCAGGCAGGGCATAAGCGCCTGACGCGCCGCAGGCGCTTCGTTGAACCGTCACTACCTCAAAAAAATGCGCCCACCTGTTCAGGAGAGAGCAAGAACAGGCGGGCGACTTGGGAGGAGAGAGGGATTTGTCTAGCCTATGGCGTCACTGCCCTTCTCCCCGGTGCGGATCCTGATGCATTCCGGCAGGTCGAGGACAAATATCTTCCCATCCCCGATATTGCCGGTGCGAGCACCCTTGATGACCGCATCGGTCGTGGCTTCGACAAAATCATCGTTCACGGCGATTTCGATGCGCACCTTCTTGAGCAGGTTTACTTCGATGTCCGCGCCGCGGTATGTTTCATGATAGCCCTTCTGCTGTCCGCACCCCATGGCGTTGGTGACGGACATTTTGTAGACCTCGGCGTCGTACAGCGACTGCTTTACCTCGTTGAGGGCTTCGGGCTGAATGTATGCAATAATCAATTTCATCTTAAACTCCTTCGTCGTTCAGTTTTAGGTTTCAAGTGGTTAAGTGTTAAGCGAATTATCCAGTTAAGCGGGCTTAACACTTAAAACCTCATATTCAAAACGCCCTTATACATTCGTGAAGAACTGGAATCCGTGGTAGGCCTCCATGCCGTGCTCGCCGAGGTCGAGGCCCTTGAGCTCCTCTTCCCTGCTGACGCGGATGCCGACGGTAACCTTCAGGACGAAGAAGATCAACAAAGCGGCGGGGAAGCAAACGGCGCCGTAGGCCAGGATGCCCAGCAACTGGACGCCGATACTGTAGTCGGGGCTGAAGATGCCAACGAAAAGCGTTCCCAGTATACCGCAGACCAAGTGAACGGTGGTGGCACCGACCGGATCGTCGATCTTCAGGCGATCAAAGGACATTACGGACACGACCGCTACCGCGCCACAGATCAGGCCGATGATGATAGAGGCCGTGATGGAAACCACATCAGCACCGGCAGTGATGCCCACCAGACCTGCCAGGCAGCCATTGAGCACCATGGTCAGGTCCGGCTCTTTCTGGATGATCCAGGAAGCAACCATGGAACCGATGATACCGGCGGCAGCAGCCAGCGAGGTGGTTACAAGCACATAGGAAACCGCCCCAGGATCGGCCGACAACACCGAACCACCGTTAAAGCCAAACCAGCCGAGCCAGAGCAGGAATACCCCGATGGTAAGCAGTGGCATATTGTGCCCCATGATGGCTTTCACCTGACCATTCACATACTTGCCGATACGCGGTCCAAGCATAATAATTCCGGCCAGCGCGCCCCAGCCACCCACGGAGTGAACTAGCGTCGATCCGGCAAAGTCGTGGAAGTCCTTCTCGGCCAACCAGCCGCCACCCCATACCCAGGAGCCGACAAACGGATAGACCAGCGCGACGTAGATCGTGCAAAAAATCAGAAACGGTCCGAGTTTAACGCGTTCGGCCACAGCACCGGATACGATTGTGGCAGCCGTCGCGGCAAACATGCCCTGGAACAGAAAATCGGTCCAGTAAGTATAGGCTCCGCCAGCATAGTCGATCAGCCCGGCAGCGCCTTCGGGACAATGCAGCCCGGGGGTTCCGCATCCAAGGAACTTTCCGATGACCCAGCTGTCTCCGGGATACATCAGGGCAAAACCAATCAATGCATAGGTCAGCAGACCGATCGAAACGATGGCCGTGTTCTTGAACAGAATGTTAACGGTGTTTTTTGCGCGGGTCAGGCCGGTTTCCACCGTGGCAAACCCCAAGTGCATGATGAACACCAGGAAGGTAGCGACCAGCATCCAGGTATTGTTGACGGTAAACATTTCCTGCGTGACGGCAGGCTCAGCGGTAGCCTCTTCAGCCATGGCCGCCATCGGCAGGACCACCGCTCCCAATGCAAGCAATAGCATTGCATACTTCGTAATTTTTTTCATTAGCATCCTCCTATTCGATTGCACATTTATTCTCTCCATCCACCTTCGTGGACGGCTGGCCATTGTGCAGGAGGTGTGCCACCAAGCATCAACAAACATAACATGCTGAATAAACGTTATTTATGATAATTACACAAAAATTATACCAAAGACATCATTGGACAATTTTGATGTATCTACTCTATTTATTTCATTTTTGTAGCAACAATCCACCTCACCTCCGTTAACTAAAAAACGGAAGGGAGGGTGTTCCGTGGAGTCACGGCTTGCTACTCGTGCGCAAGATTGCGATCGACGAGAAACGCCTCGATCTCGCTGATCCGTCCCAGGCCCAGCATTTGTTTGGCGATCGATTCCGCGTCTGCCAGCGTCGTGGCAGCGACCAACCGCTGTACGGTGGGCGCGTTGACAATATCGATGCTGAACTTCCGGAGACCGACCCCCAGCAGAAACGGAAGCATCCGCCTGTCGGCCGACAAGTCGCCGCAAATGGAAACATCCTTTCCATGGGCTTTAGCCGATGCAACCACGCGGTTGATCGCGCGCAAAATCGCGGGATGGTGGGCGCGGTAGAGGTTTGAAACCTTTTCGTTGGTGCGGTCGACGGCCAGCATGTACTGGATCAGGTCGTTGGAGCCAATGGAAAAGAAATCGACTTCCTGGGCCAATTCCTCAGCCACTTCCACCGCCGATGGAAGTTCGATCATCACTCCAAGCTGGGTCTTCCGGCTGAATGGAACGCCATTCTTTTCCAGTTCGTCCATGCATTCATAAACAATGTCGCGCGCGATGATGAAGTCGTCGACCGATGCCACCAGCGGAAACATGATCCGGGTGTCGTTCTCCGCACCGGCCCGCAGAAAGGCTCGAAGCTGATCGCAGAAAATATCTTTGTTCTGCAGAGAAAACCGTATGGCGCGCATGCCGAGGAATGGGTTCGCTTCGTTGACGTGGGAATAGTAGGAAAGCATCTTGTCGCCACCGATATCCAACGTCCGGAAAGTGACGGCACGCCCCTCCATCTGTTCGACCAGCTTTTTGTAGATCAGATACTGTTCCTCTTCGCTCGGGAAATCGTTGCGAACGATGAACGGGAACTCGGATCGGTAGAGCCCCACCCCTTCAGCCTTGAATCTCCGAGCGGGTTTCAGGTCGCTCAAAAGATTGATGTTGGCATAGATGTGGACGCGTTCGCCGCATTTGGTAAGCGTCTCTTCCCGTACATCGGAGGCATCGTGAAGAGCCTTCCAAGACTCATCGAGCTCCTCGTATTTCCGGCGCACCTCATCGGACGGCTCGAGATAAATGATCCCCTGCTCGCCATCCATCAGCATATCCACGCCGTCCTCAATGCCATCGGCCTCATCACGACTGATGGATACCATGGGAATCCCCAGTGACCGACTGATGATCGCGTTGTGCGAAGTCACCCCGCTACTGACAATAAATCCTTCGACGTTTTCCGCAGAAAGTTTCAGGATGTCCGACGGCAGCAGTTCATGGGCAATGATGATCTGTCCGCGATAATCACAGGCATCATCCTCCTGGCTCAACATATTACGTGTGAGACGGTTGCCAAGATCCTTCACATCCAGAACCTTTTCACGAATCATCGGCATCTTGCTCTTTGAAAAGACCTCGACATATTCATTGACTACCGAGGCAATCGCTTTCACGGCCGCGGTTCCCGTCTCGATCAGGCTGGCGATGCGCCCCGTAAACTGTTTGTCTTCAAGGATGAGTTGGTGTGCGCTGAAAATCAGAACCGCTACGTCGGCCAGCTCTGCTGTGGTCTGCCGCTGCAACTGTTCGATCTGCTGCATGGTTTTTTCAACCGCCTCCCTGAAGTCCTCCACGGTACTGGGAGGAGCGTCTGGATCGGGAAGCATGCACGACCCGCCCCCCGTCGCATCCAGCGTACAGGCCGCGCCCCGAGCCGTTCCAGTGCTGGCGGACCGACCGCGTATGACTCCGCCCTTGGCTATTTTTTTCGGCGCCGGCTCCTCATTCTGCATCGCCGTGCGCTCGCGAACCTCGCTCAACAACTGAACGTTCTCGATCATGGTAGCCAGCTGGGCGGCTATCGCGCGCAAGGCCTTGACGTCGTTCGGCGTGAAATAGTTGACTTCGCGCGCCTGAACCACCAAGGCCCCGATGCGCCGCAAACCGCGCAGGATGGGTACGGCCAAAAACGCTTCGTACTCTTCCTCATGGATTCCCGGGAAAAACTTGTTGGACGAACTTCTCGAAGCGGCTCCCACACAGATCGGGCGCAACTCGCGCACCGCACGCCCTGTAATCCCTTCGCCCAGATCGAGCTTCACCGTCCCGATGGCGCCCGCGTCCAGCCCCTGCGTGGCGCGAAGCGTCAGTTCGCGGCTATCCTCGTCGAAGATGTAGATCGAACAGACATCCGCCTGCATATGCTTCGCGACAGTTGTCACGACACTCTGCAACAACACCTTCCGATCCTGCCCATCTTCGGCCAGAGACATCAGTTCGGCAATGTCGCAAACCAGATCTACGTTTCGTTTTTTCATTAAAGCTCCATACAACTTAATATTGGAAAGCATATCCCTCATTTTGAGGTCTGTCAAAAAATAGAGATTGTCCAATTTCCGCATCGACCTCGCCATCCGTCTTCCGTACTATTTTGGCCCTATAAAAACCGTCGGATTTTCTATGAATAAGCCTTCCGCAGACAAATTGCTCAACATCTACCGTTCCATGATCGCCTCGCGCTACACCGACCAGCTTCAGTCGGCCGCCGCGCAACGGGGTGAAGTATTTTTCTATATCCCTTCGTCCGGCCATGAAGCCGGGGCCGCACTTAATGCGCATTTAATCGATGCCGACTGGCTGCACCTGCACTACCGCGACCGCGCCCTGTCCTATGCCCGTGGCGTCTCCTATGAAACCGTGTTTTACGGCCTCTTCAGCAAGGAGGAATCCAACTCCGGCGGACGGCGGATGCCAGCCTTTCCGTGCGACCCGAACCTGAACATCCTGAGCACCCCGACCCTTGTCGGCAGCAATGTCCTCCAAGCGGTCGGCGTGGCCTCAACGGTTAAAAACGAAGCCGGCAACCCGCTCGTGCTTGTTTCCGTCGGCGACGGTGCTACCCAGCAGGGTGACTTCTATGAAGCCGTCGCCGAAGCCGTCCGCGCCAACCTGCCGGTCCTCTTCCTGATCGAAGACAACCGCTTCGCGCTCTCAACCGTCACCAAGGGCAATACCTTTTATTCCCTGCCGACCGGCGAACCGGAATCCTTCTACGGTCTGCCGATTCACCGCGTCGACGGCACCGACACCCTGGCCTCCTACGATACCTTCGGCGAGGTGGTTGCCTCCATCCGCAAGACACGCGGTCCGCAGGTCGTTGTTTTCAACGTCGAGCGGCTCGAAAGCCATACCAACGCCGATGACCAGACGATGTATCGCACCGAGGCGGAACTGAAACACGCCAAGGATAATGCCGATCCATGCGCCCGGTTGCGGGCCACCATGCTGGCAGACGGAATTTCGGAAGACCGGATCAAGACGATCGAAGACGAGGTCAAAACCGCCATCGACGCCGCCTTCCATACCGCCCGCAACGGCTCTACGCCCAAGGTCGAGCTTTCCGCCAAAAAACCCTTGCCCGAACCACGCGCCGAATACCGGGGAACCGACGATAATCGCACACTGAGCATGCTCGAAGCCATGCGCGAAGCCCTTAAAGCCCGCATGGCGAACGATTCGAAAACCACATTGCTCGGGCAGGATATCGAGGACCCCAAGGGCGATGTGTTCGGGTTGACGCGCGGGCTCAGCCATAGCTTCCCCGAACAGGTTCACAACTCGGCCCTGGCTGAAAACACCATTCTCGGCGTCTCCACCGGGCAGGCGCTCGCCGGAGCCCGGCCGGTGGCTTTCATGCAGTTTGCCGACTTCCTGCCGGTGGCCTACAACCA
>JBNKSB010000097.1:0-11462 GCA_050297095.1 Pontiella sp.
TGACGGCGACGTCCATGAGCGGCGGCGGCTTTTTTCCCTGCATGATGGCGATGGTGCGTTTGAGCAGCTGGCAGTAGAGGTCGAAGCCGACGGCGGAGATTTGGCCGCTTTGTTTGGCGCCAAGCAGGTTGCCCGCGCCGCGCAGTTCGAGGTCGCGCAGGGCGAGGCGGAAGCCGGAGCCGAGTCCGGTGTGGCGCTGGATGGCATTCATGCGGTCGCGCGCGGCATCGATCATGTCGCCGCCGGGCGAGAGCATCAGGTAGGCGAAGGCCTTGTGGTTGGAGCGGCCGACGCGGCCGCGCAGCTGGTAGAGATCGGAAAGGCCGAAGCGTTCGGCGTTTTCGATAATCATGGTATTGCAGTTCGGAATGTCGACGCCGCTTTCAATGATGGTGGTGCAGAGCAGGACATCGAACCGCCCCTGCACGAAGGCATGCATGATTTCGGAGAGTTCCTTTTCGCCCATCTGTCCGTGCGCGACGGCGATGCGCGCTTCGGGGACGAGCGCGCGCAGGCGGTTGTCGACGTGGTGGATGGTTTTGACGCGGTTGTGCAGATAGAAGACCTGTCCGCCGCGGTGCAGTTCCATGCGGATGGCTTCGGCGATGATTTGCTCGTCGTAGGGAATGACGTTGGTGTCGACCGGTTGGCGTTCCTGCGGCGCGGTCTTGATGGTGCTGAGATCGCGAACGCCGGTGAGGCTCATGTAGAGGGTGCGCGGAATCGGCGTGGCGGACATGGTGATGACGTCGACCTGTTTGCGCAGTTCCTTCAAGTGTTCCTTTGCCGTGACTCCGAAGCGCTGTTCCTCGTCGATAATCACCAGCCCGAGTTCCTTGAACTGGACGTCGCCGGAAAGCAGGCGGTGCGTGCCGATCAGGATGTCTACCTCGCCTTCGGCGGTGTTGAAAATCGTTTTGTTCTGCTGGGCGCGGGTGCGGAAGCGGCTGACCATATCGACCCGGATGGGGAAGGCGGCCATGCGTTCGGTGAAAGTGTCGTAGTGCTGCTGCGCGAGAACCGTGGTCGGGACGAGCACCGCGACCTGCGTGCCGTCCATGACCGCCTTGAACGCGGCGCGCATGGCGACTTCCGTTTTGCCGAAGCCGACGTCGCCGCAGAGCAGGCGGTCCATGGGGCGGATCTTTTCCATGTCGCGCTTGAGTTCATCGGTGGCGGTGAGCTGGTCGGCGGTTTCGGTGTAGGGGAAGGCGGACTCGAACTCGGCCTGCATGGCGGTGTCCTTGGAGAATTGATAGCCGCGCTTGGCCTGCCGTTCGGCCTGGGTTTGCAGCAACTTGGCGGCGATATCCTGGACGGCGTCCTGGGCGCTCTCCTTGTCGTTGCGCCACTTGCGTCCGCCGAGCGTGTGCGGCTTCGGGGTCTGCTTGCCCATGCCTTTGTAGCGGGTCAGCAGGTGTGCCTGCGTGACGGGCAGGTAGACCTTTTCGCCCTTGGCATATTCGATCGACAGCACTTCCATGCTTTTTCCGCTGAAGGAGGTTTCGACGATGCCGAGGTATTTCCCGACGCCGTGTTCGACATGCACGACGAAGTCGCCCGGCTGGATGTCGGCGGCTTCGGACACGCGTTCCTGCTGCTTGTGGAAACGCTTGGCGCTACGGGCGTGGGCGCTGCGGTTGGTGTGGTAGGCGTAGAAATCGCTTTCCGTGACGATCAGGATCTTGCGGGCGTGGTCGATGGCGCTTTCGTGCAGTACGCCATGGTGGAGCTGGAGGGCATCGAAGCCGTCGATGTCTTCGTAGAGTTCCCTGAAGCGCGTCAGTGTTCCCTTGCTTTCGAAGAAGAGGTGTATGTTCCAGCCTTGGGAAAGGTCGGCGCAACGCTGTTCAACAAACCGGCGACGGGCCTGTTCCGCCGCCTTGGGATGGAGGTCGAAAGAGACCGCCTGGAGGTTGGTGTCGTAAAACTCAAAGCCGGTCGTGAGTTTGTTCCTCGCAGAGGCGCTGAGAGCGCAGAGGTTTGTTTTTTCTTTGTGTTCTCTGCGGCTCTGCGAGGGATCCTCCGGATTGACGACCAGGGTGTTTCCGGGAAGGAGGTCGAGGAGATTGCAGGTTTCCTCGCCGGCGAATCCAAAGTCGAGCTGGGGGAGCTGGACGGAATCGATCTTTTCGACGGAGCACTGGGTCTGGTCGTCGAAATAGCGGATGGAATCGATCTCGTTGCCGAAGAATTCGATGCGCACGGGGCGGGGCGATCCCGGCGGCCAGCAGTCGAGAATGCCGCCGCGCAGGGCGGCTTCGCCCTGGGTATAGACTTCAACGCCAAACTCATAGCCGGCGCCGGACATCCATTCGGTCAATTCATCGAGGGCATAGGTTTCGTTGAGCCGCAGCGTGCGCACGGCCTGATCCGATTTTCCCGCCACCGGAACCTCCTGTTCCAGCGCCTGCGGGCAGGTAACGATGATGAACGGTTTTTGTTCCGAGAGATGCTGGACGAGCTTCAGGTGCTCGCCGAAAACAGCCGGATCCTTTTCCATGGGTTGGAAGAGCAACAACGTCGCGTCTACGTTCCTTGCGAGCGTCCGGATCGATTCGTGCAGTTTTTCCATCTCGCGCACGTCGGTGGCGATCCAGAGCACGTTGGTTTCGGTTTGCTGGAAAACATCAAGGCAGAGCAGGGCCTGCGTGCTGATGGGGGCTTCGGCCACCTGCGCCGTTCCGGCTCCAACGCCTTTGAGCACCGCCCCGTTTACCCGGAGGGTGCTGTGTTTCGCCTGTTCGTTGTTCATACCCGAAAGGTACGGAATAGCAGGATTTGTGGCAATGGATTTAACGAGGGTGCTGGACTTTAACGGCACTATCCGTATGATTCGACGCTTAGTTGGAAAGGGATGGGTCTACGATGGCTGAAGAAAAAAATCTGAGTACCGTTTCATGGAAGGAGTTCAAGGCGCTGTCACTTCAAGAGAAAGGCGTTTTCTTTGACTCCGAACCCAGGCATACGCTGATTGCTCAACAATTTTCGCGCGAGCAACTGGAACGCCTGTGCATGCTGGCGACGCGGATCAAGCGGATCAACAAGCGCCGCGAAGGAGCCAACTTCCTGAAAACGTTGCTGTCGGACCAGCGCGCGATGCTTTACTTTGCGCAGCCTTCTTCACGTACCTATCTTTCATTCAACGCCGCCTGCCAGATTCTGGGGCTGGATACGATGGACGTGCGCGATACCAAGACTTCGAGCGAGGTAAAGGGCGAGTCGCCGGAGGACACGTTGCGGACCTTCAGTTCGTATGCGGACATGATTATCATGCGCCACCCCGTCGGCGGTTTTGCCGAGCGCGTGGCATGGATGATGGCACATACGAACCGGGCCCTTCCCGTGATCAACGCCGGGTCCGGCGCTGACCAGCATCCCACGCAGGCGCTGCTCGATGTCTACACGCTGGCCCGGAGTTTTGAAAAAACCGGTGGGATCGACGGGAAAAACGTGGTGTTCGTGGGGGACTTGATGCGCGGGCGGACGGTGCGTTCGCTGGCGTGGATGCTGACGCTGTACAGGGATGTGACGCTCTATTTTGTGGCGCCGGAACAACTTCAGATCGGGCAGGACATTTTGGATTTGCTGGACCAGGCAGGCACGAAGTATGTCGTGACGAAGGATTTTGCTTCGGTCATGCCGATTGCCGATGCGCTGTATATGACCCGTATTCAAGACGAGTGGGATGTGGAGGGCGAGGCCAGTACGACGGATTCCTCGGACTATCGAATCGGATCCGAGCACATGAGCATCATCAAGGATACGGCGGTGATCATGCATCCACTTCCGCGCCGCAAGGAAATCAGCACCGATATCGACAATGAACCTCGCGCCGTCTACTGGCGCCAAATGCGAAACGGCATGTGGATCCGGGCGGCACTCATCCTGTCGACCTTCGGACGCGAGAATGAAGTTAATCAATATTACGACGACTACAAGCCGGGGGCTTGAGAAACCTAGAACTTAAAATCTGGAATTATTACGAGGTCGCTATGGAACATTTAATTTCACTGAAGGAATGGAGCCCGGAGAAGATTCGGCAAGTGCTGGATTTGGCCCGCGATGTGAAGGACAATCCGAACAAGTATGAGAACGCGATGGATCGCAAAACGCTTCTGATGATTTTTGAAAAGCCGAGTCTGCGTACACGTCTCTCATTCGAAGCGGGCATGAGCCAGATGGGCGGGCACGCGATCTACTACCATACCGGAAACTCGCCGATGGGAAGTGGCAAGGAAAGCATCAGCGATTCCGTCAAGACGGCGTCCCGTTTCGTGAATATCATCATGGCGCGTCTATTCAAGCACGAGGATTTGCTGGAGATGGCGGAGTATGCAACGGTTCCGGTGATCAATGCCCTGACGGACGACAGCCATCCCTGTCAGATCCTGGCGGACTTGCAGGCGATCGAGGAAAAGAAGGGTAAATTGGCTGGGCTCAAGTTGGCCTATCTGGGCGATGGTTTCAACAATGTCACCCACTCGTTGATGTTTGGCGGCACCAAGATGGGCATGCACGTAAGTGTCGGCTCACCGGCGGGCGATGAGTATTCGCCGCGCGCAGACGTTGTGGAGGCCTGCTCGGCGTATGCGGACGCATCCGGCGGTTCCGTTTCCGTGACAGCCGATCCGGTGGAGGCGATCAAGGATGCCGATGTCGTGTATACCGACTCCTGGATGAGCTATCATATTCCGAAAGACCAGGAAGAAGAGCGCATTGCCAAATTCATGCCGTATCAGGTAAACAGCGCCCTGATGGCACATGCCAAGCCGGATGCCATTTTCATGAACTGCCTGCCGGCCATCCGGGGATGCGAGCAGACCTCCGAAGTGATCGATGGTCCGCAATCGATCGTGTTCGACGAGGCGGAAAACCGTCTGCACGCCCAGAAGGCCGTGATTCTGACGTTGTGCAACGCAGTCTAGCGTGGTCGCTTCGAGGAGATGCGGAATCATGAACCTTTATGATTACGACGCATTTATCTTTGATCTGGATGGCACGATCATCGATTCGGAGCGATACCATGTGCAGGCCTTTGCCGATGCGGTGCTTGCGCAGAGCGGCTATCGGCTCACCCCGGACGAGCATCTTGAATTCTTCGGTAAGCATAGCACCTGGTTTGCGATTGAGTTGAACGAGCGGCACGGGTTGTCGCTGGTGCCGGATGAGGTGCTTGCGCAAAAGAGAAAGCGGGTGCAGGAAATCTTTGTGGCCAGGCCCTTTTCCGGTGCGCGCGAGTTTCTTGATCGGTGGAAGGAAAAAAAGCCTTTGGCATTGGCGACGAACTCGCCGGTCGATTTTGTACAACCGGCTTTGGAAAAGGCGGGATTGCTGAAATTCTTTAATTACATCACGACCGCCGATGAGGTCGCGCACCGCAAGCCAAACCCGGAAATGGTGGAACGAACCATTCAGAAGCTTCGGGTCGATCCGCTGAAAACGCTGGTTTTCGAGGATCAGCTGATCGGCATAGAAGCCGCACGTGCAGCGGGCGCGCATGTGGTGGCGGTGGACAACGGCCAGTCGGTGGACTATCCCGCCGATGTTGCCGTTCTCAATTGGAACGAGCTATTGAAGCTTTCGGAGACTATTTGATGGAACCTAAACTTTTGATTTTCGACCTGGATGGAACCCTGATCGATTCGCGGGCGGATTTGGCTGCGGGTATCAACCATATGCGTACGCACTATGGTTTTGATCCGCTTCCGCTCGAGACGGTGGTGGGCTACATCGGGAACGGAGTTCGCAAGCTGGTGGAAGGTTCCCTGCAAGGGGCCGAGGTGGATGTGGACGAAGCCCTGCGGATCAACAAGAAATACTACTATTCCCATTTGACGGTGCATACGACGCTGTATCGTGGCGTAGCGGAGGGGATCCGGGAGCTTTCAAAGGCCGGCCATCGACTCGCCGTTCTCACGAATAAACCAGGCGATCCCAGCCGGGAAATCCTGGACTCATTCGGCCTTTCGGACCGGTTCCTCACAGTGATCGGAGGCGGGGACATCAATCATCTCAAGCCGGATCCCGAAGGGATTCTGTGCTGTCTTCAGCGCGCCGGCATGGGAATGCCTGATGCCTGGATGATCGGGGATCACTACACCGATTTAGCCGTGGCCAAAAATGCGGGCATCAAAAGCGCCTTTGTCCGATACGGATTCGGCGAAGAGCGCGGCTACCAACCCGACCAATATTTTGCTTCGTTTTCGGATTTGGTCGGGTACTTTGTCTGAATCATGAAGACATACCTTTCGGAAATTTTCAGCTCGATTCAAGGTGAGGGCCCCTATGTAGGCGAGCGCCACCTGTTTGTCCGTTTTTGCGGATGCCACCGCGATTGCATCTTTTGCGATACGAATACGGAGCGGACGGAAACGGTTTTGGTGGAAACGGACCCGGGGTCAGGAACCTTTGAACAGGTTCGCAATCCGCTGACGGTTGAGCAGTTGCTGGAGCTGATTCGCAGGGTGGATCGGAAGAAAACGAATCGGCGCATATCGCTGACGGGTGGGGCGCCATTACTTCAGGCGCACTATCTGCGCGAACTCCTCCCGCACCTCTGCTCCGACGACTACAGCATCTATCTCGAATCTGCCGGCGATCTTCCGCAACAACTCAAGTCGATCATTGAATGGATCGATATTGTAGCGATGGATGTAAAGCTCTCCAGCGTCACCAAGGAGCCCAACACCTTTCCGGCCCACTGGCAATTCCTGAAAACCTGCCGGGATTTCGATGTGGAAGTCTTCTGCAAGCTGGTGCTTTCGTCCGAAACCCACGAGGGCGAGTTGATTGAAGCGGCCAAAGGCATCAAGAAGGCGGGCGGAGAGCATACGCTGGTGGTGCTTCAACCCATGACCAAAGCCGAAAAGACGAATGCCGTTCCGACGGGAGAGCAGTTGTTGCGCTGGCAGGACAAGGTTTCGAGTGTGTTGCCGGACGTGCGTGTGATTCCACAAACCCATAAGATGATTGAAGTCCTGTAATGAGTGAGAAGAAGGCAGTAGTATTGCTAAGCGGCGGGCTTGATTCCGCGACGGCGATGGCCATTGCGGGCGCGGAGGGTTTCGAGGTCTATGCCATGTCGTTCCGCTACGGGCAGCGCCATGCCGTGGAGCTCGACTGTGCCGCCGATCAGGCGGAGGAAAAAGCCAAGGAACACCGCGTGGTGGAGATCGATCTTCGTGCCTTCGGTGGCTCGGCCCTGACGGCCGATATCGACGTTCCGAAGCACGATGCGGTCGAAGAGCTGTCCGAAGACATTCCCGTAACCTATGTTCCCGCCCGAAACACCGTTTTCCTTTCCTATGCGCTCGCCTGGGCCGAGGTGCTCGGAGCCGACGACATTTTCATTGGGGTAAACGCCCTCGACTACAGCGGCTATCCCGATTGCCGGCCGGAATTCATTGAGGCCTTCGAAAAGATGGCGAATCTCGCGACCGTGGCCGGCGTAAAGGGCCGGAAATTGACGATCCATACGCCGCTGATCGATCTGACCAAGGCCGAAATCATTCAACTCGGACTGGACTTGGGCGTGGATTACGCTAAAACCACGAGCTGCTACGATCCCGCTCCCGATGGCCGCGCCTGCGGGCGCTGCGATTCCTGCCTGCTTCGGAAGAAGGGGTTCAAGGATGCGGGCACAAAAGATCCACGTGCATATGTTGAGGAATAGACCATGCCGAAAATGAGAATATACAAGGAATTCAAGTTCGATTCAGCGCATTGGCTGCCCAACGTGCCGCCCACGCACAAGTGCGCGAATATGCATGGGCATACCTACTACATCGAGATCCACGTCGAAGACGAACTGGATCCGACGTTTGGCTGGGTGCTCGACTACAATGACCTGCGCAAGGTGGTGGAGCCGCTTGTTGACCAGCTGGACCACAAGGTGCTCAACGAGATCGAGGGGTTGGAAAACCCGACGGCCGAATTCATCGCCTTTTGGTTCTGGAACCAGATCAAGCCCGCGTTGCCGCAACTCTGCCAAGTCGTCGTGAAGGAAAATCCCACGAACGTCTGCATCTATTCCGGCGAATAAAAAAGCACAACGGCACAAAGTTTTTCGTCTTCGTGTCCTTTGTGCCTTCGTGGTTGAATCTAGGCTTCCGCCGAATCGATCTTCACGCTCGAAGTAATGCCGCCGCGCGCGGTGAAGTCGCCGTTCACGACCAGCCGTCTCGGCTTGAGCTGCTCGAACAGATCCGTGTAGATGCGGTTGACGATCTCTTCGTAGAACGTGCCGGTCTGGCGGAAGGAAAACAGGTAGAGCTTGAGCGACTTGCTCTCCACGCACAGTTTTTCTGGAATGTATTCGATCGTGATCGTGGCAAAGTCGGGCTGGCCGGTGATCGGGCAGAGCGAGGTGAATTCCGAGGTCTGGAATTGGATCCAGTAGTTGCGTTGTTGGTTGGCGTTTTCGAAGGTTTCAAGCTTCGCTTCATCCGGGGAGGTCGGATAGCGCGTTTCGCCCTTTTTAAGCAGGCTAAGTCCGGTCAGTTTGGTTTCGTCGGTCATGGTTGTTTCCTTATTTGATCTGGTCGATGGCCACGAGTTTTTTCCACAGCGCACCCATCTGCTGGAGCGGAATCATGTTGGGGCCGTCGGAGAGGGCGTTGGCCGGATCGGGATGGGTTTCAATGAACAAGCCGTCGACGCCGACCGCCGTGGCCGCCTTGGCGAGATAAGGGGCAAAGCGGCCGTCGCCGCCGGAGGAGTCGCCCTGTCCACCGGGGGATTGAACAGAGTGGGTCGCATCGAAGATCACGGGGTATCCCATTTCCCGCATGATGATCAGGCTTCGCATGTCGGCCACGAGCGTGTTGTAGCCAAAGGATGCTCCGCGTTCGGTGAGCAGGATTTTTTTGTTGCCGGTTGATTCCAGCTTCTTGACGACGTTTTTCATGTCCCAGGGGGCGGCGAATTGCGCTTTTTTAACATTCACGACCGCCCCGCTTTCGCCAGCGGCCACGACAAAATCAGTCTGTCGAATCATGAAGGCGGGTAATTGGATGATGTCGACCACTTTGGCTGCGATGTGGATTTCCTCGACGCTGTGCACGTCGGTCAGCACCGGCACGTTGTACTTTTCCTTGATTTCGGCGAGGATTTCGAGGCCTTTGGAGATGCCTGGCCCGCGATAGGAGTTGATCGAGGTGCGGTTGGCCTTGTCGTAGGATGCCTTGAATACGTAGGGAATATTGTGCCGCTTGGCGAGCTTTACCATCTTGTCGGCAATCGCCATGCAACCTTCGCGACTTTCAATCACGCAGGGGCCTGCAATCAGGGCCAGCGGGTTCTTTCCGCCAAACTTTACGCCTTTAACATTAACCGTTTTCGTCATTGGTTGTTCCTGTTTTTAAATGAGTCCGCAGGTTACACGGATTGAGGGAATTGTTAATCCAATTGTGCAAGCAAAGCTTCCGCCTTGGCAACGTCGGAAGGGGTGTCGACACCAATGCCGAAATCTTCCGTCTGGATCACCTTCATTCGGCAACCCATGTCCAGAGCCCGTAACTGTTCGAGTTTTTCGAGATTTTCCAGCGCGCATGGTGGTTCGGCAACGAGCTTGAGTAAATAGTCGCGACGATAGGCGTAGATGCCGATGTGTCGCCAATAGATATGCATCTTGGACATGCCTTCCGGCTCGCGGATGTGCGGAATGGTGGCACGTGAAAAATAGAGGGCCTGTCCGTAACGGTTGAACAAGGCTTTGACAACAGAGGGATCGTTAATCTGGATTTCGTCATGGATAGGCGTGGCGGCAGTAGCCATGTCCCATTCGCCGGATGCGATAACGTCGGCCAGCTCGTCGATCAACGCCGGGTCGATCAACGGTTCGTCACCCTGTACATTAATGACTGCATCAGCATCAAGATGCTGTACGGCTTCGGCGATCCGGTCGGTGCCGGACGGGTGGTCAGGGCGTGTCATGGCGACCTGTACATCGGGAATGCCCAGTCCCTGGACACAATCAGCGATGCGTTGGTCGTCAGTCGCGACAATGACAGCATCCAGTTTCTGCGCCTGCTTTACCCGCTCAACCACCCATTGGATCATGGGCTTCCCGGCAATGCTGGCCAGGCTTTTTCCGGGGAAACGGGTGGATCCCCATCGGGATGGAATGACTCCTACGATACTGCTCATGTGCGCTCCATTATTTTGAAGTGTTCCAAAAACCTTCACCTTGCCCTGAAACCGATTGAAGTTTGGCAGTGACCTTGCCTACCGCAACCTTGGCCTTGACGCAAGTAACCACACGACGTTTTTGCTTTGAAACCCAAAAGGATATTTTCCCTTTGCGCAGGAAGATCCCGTCGAAATCCGCCACGGGCTCGATTTCGATGCTTTCCACCTTGCCATAATCGTCAACCTTGATGTCGTCCTCGTCGGTAATATTCAGTCCGAGATCGTAAAGCTTTCCGGTCACCAGCAACTTGTGTTTACGCGAGGCAAGCTTTACAAGGTCGGCATTGCGTATGGTGTAGATGAAGCTGAAGATTTCCTGCGTATTGCTTCCGATGGGCACCTCCCGGATATCCATGCTGATACGGTCTTGGAATACCGCGACATTTTTTTTGTGGTTGAAGGTGGTTAGTTGGCTTTTGTGGATGGATCCTTCGTTGATGATCCAATCGTGCCGAACAGGCAGGGCTGTTGCAGGGTCGATGAAGATCTCGGTTTTATCGTCCACTTCATAGATATGCTTGTAGGCTTTGTAGGTTTTGGCAATCATGGTGATATGGAACAGCTCGCGCCCGTTCTCTGTAACCATTTCCGTGGTGCTTTTCGACCAGGCAATGGGGATGCCCATCCAGTAGATTTTGTATTCCATCACTTCACCGGGAACAAAGCAGTTTGAATAATCGGTTGCTTTGGCGGAATGGCCGATCATCAGGACAGATAGGATGGAGATAATCCATTTCAACATGACTTAGCCTACCTTTCGAACTGGCGGCAGTTTACGCCGGCGGTGGAAAACAGGCTTCTTGCCTGCTCGGTAAAGTGGTATTCGGTTTCGTAGACGACTTCCTTAATGCCGGCGTTGATGATCATTTTGGTACACATCAGGCAGGGACTGAGGGTGCAGTAGAGAGTACATTCTTTGACGGAAATACCGTGGTAGGCGGCCTGCACGATCGCGTTTTCCTCGGCATGGGCGCATATGCATTCGCCCAGGTTGCCGCCAGATGGAGCGTCGCTGTCGCACCGGGGGCACCCACCGTCGCAGCAGTTCGGGATGCCGCGCGGCGTACCGTTGTACCCGGTGGAAATGATCCGCCGTTCGCTCACGATCAGCGCCGCAACTTTGCGGCGAGAACAGTTGCCTCGCCGGGCGACGACGTGTGCGATATCCATAAAATATTCGTCCCAGTCGGGACGCTTGTCGATAAGGTCAGTCATGCGCAGGAACATACTGGTTGCTCCCGCGGCATTCAAGAGCCATACAGATCTATGAT
>JBNKSB010000098.1:0-13187 GCA_050297095.1 Pontiella sp.
ATGCATGCTGATATGAAAAAGGTCTATTTTGTCCGTGAAATCGAAGTGAATGGCAAAAGGGATATCAGCTGGATCATCAGGAAGGAAGATAGATGATGGCCACACTTTCTCTGATTTTAATGTTTCAGAAATTTCCGATGCTAAATTCGATATTTCTTTTGGATAAATATCCCATGCTACAAGATCATTTTTATCCCTTAAACTTAGCTGTCGAAGAATGTCATTGTAGGCCTTATCTTCAGTTGCGATAAAAGGAGCTCCCATAAGGAATTTATCCTTGAAGCTCAGATTGTTCCAATCAACACACCATTTTAAGGGGGCATTCATATTTTTATCAGCAGAACAGTGTCATATATGGAAAATTTTCCGTCATATCACCCTATAGGGTGGAAAAATGTGAACCATTCCCTTCGGTCATTATTTTCGTTCCGAAAATTATCTGCGCTGCGCTTCGGCCACATATGCCCGTATTAAGGGGCCAAACATGGAAAATCGGCGGTTTTACTTTCCACATATGACCGTATTAAAGGGGTATACATGGAAAATGGTTGTTTGAATTTTCCGCATTTGTTCATCCCCTTTAGGCCCCCTTGATTCCATATCGACATGCTACCGCCCTTGGTCGATCGATTAGAAATCGAATTCTAGAGGCTGTGACATTAACGCAATATTTCGAAATATGGCTACCATTTTCTTTGTTGTTGCTTGAAAAGGAAATACTTTGATAGTGGGCAAAAGATATGAACGGATGGCGGGCAAGGGGTTGGCCGCTCCACCTTTTACAGCCCGATGGCCATGATGATGGGGATGGTGATGGCGGAGAGCAGGGTGCTGAGGGTTACGATGCGGCCGGCGAGCGGGCCGTCGTTGCCCATCTCTACGGCCATGACGTAGGACATAGCGGCGGCGGGTGCGGCGAGATAGAAGACGGCGATCATTTTTTCGGTCTGGGTGAGGTCAAACAGGCCGGCGAGGAGAAATCCAAACAGGGGGGCGGCGACCACTTTGAGCAGTGCCGCGATCAACGAGGGCGATGCCGCGCCACGCAGTCGTTCGATTTCCAACGAGGCGCCGATACTCATCAATACCAAGGGGAGGGCGGTGCGTCCGAGGGCACCGAGCGAGGTGGAGAGAAAACGCGGCAGTTCAATGTTTAGGAAATTGAGTGTCAGCCCCGCCACGCATGCCAGGATGAGCGGGTTTCGTATCAGTTCGCCTGTCAGCGCGGGAATCGAAACACCCTTGTCGCTGCGGTCTTTGCGGTAGTGCACCAGCACGATCACTCCCAGAATATTAAAAAGAATGACCACCGGAGCCAGTACGACCGTGGCCAGTGCTTCGGCGCGGGGATCGAGGCTTCCCATGGAATAGACGATGACGGGGAGCGCGATGAAGGCGCCGTTGCCGCGAAAGGCGCCCTGGATAAAAGAGCCGGTCTTGGGTGGCGACAGCGACAGCTTTCCGGAAACGAGCCAGGCCATCGCCATCGTCAACAGGGTGCCGAGCGTGAGCAGCAGGACGATGCGCGAAATGGTGGCCAGCTCCAGCTCGGCCTGGCAGAGGTTGTTGATCAGCAGCGCCGGCAGGGCAAACCAGAACACGAGCCGGGTCAGGCCCTTGAAGAATGCCGCCGGCAGGAACCCGGTTTTCTCCAGCACCTTTCCAAGTGCGATCAATAGAAAAATCGGCGCGATGCTGTTGATGATAAACATGGCGGAAAGGGTATGGAATCAGTCCTGCAGAGGCAAGAGGTCAACGTTGCTATTCACAAGGCCGTTTTCCAGGTGAACCTGTGTAGGAAAATGGAACCGTGAATGTACACCAACAGACGTTAATTTCGTGGAAGTTACCCAAGAGCATGCGTTCACCGTTGGATGAGTCGTTCCAAAAGAAGAGCGCCTCTTGATGAGTTACATTTTATTGGGGAATCATGTTCATTTCCCCAAAGCCATCGCCACGGATGCACTCAGGTGTTTGCTTATTCGTGTTGCTTTGTGTTTTTCGGTGGCTACGTTTATGCGGACTTGCTTTACGGCTGCGGCAGCTCGTCGAGGATTTGCGAGAGCGCGGCGTTTATGTGGGTGATGTTGTCGAAGGCAGACTGGATTTGCATGGCTGACTGAATATAGGGGCCGGCGGTTAGTTCATCGGCGCAGTTTTCTACGAGATCTTCGACACTCTGGTGGGTACTTTCCATATGAAACTGGAGAGCCAGCACGCGGCCGCGATAGAGGAATCCCTGGTTCTTGCAGGCGTCGCTGGAGGCGAGGTGGATCGCATCTTCCGGGAGATCGAACGTGTCGCCGTGCCAATGGAAAACGGTGATCTCCCCGGGGAACCATTCCGGCGCGTCGGAGGTGCGCCGGATGGGATACCAGCCAATCTCCTTGTGTGGGCCGGGATAGACCTTGGCGCCGAGCACGTCGGCAATGAGCTGTGCGCCCAGGCAGATCCCCACGATCGTCTTGCCAGCCTCGATTGCCTCCTTGATGCATCTTTTTTCTTCGGCGAGCCAGGGGTGTTCATCATGGTCATGGATGCCCATGGGACCGCCCATGACGACCAGCCAGTCGAAGTTGTCCGGTTCCGGCAGGGCATCGCCGGCGAAGAGCCGGGTAGCGCTGATTTCGATCTCGCGAAAGTTGGCCCATTCTCCGATGTAGCCGATGCCTTCGAAGGGGACATGCTGGAGATAGTGCAGTTTCATGTGTATCTAGTCCTTGCGTTTCAGGAGCACGGTGCGCATATCGGGGTGGGCGAGCTTGCGGCCGGCTTCGATGATGCCGGGGAACTTGTCGGCGGGAATGAGGGCCGGTTGGAGGTTTGCAATCTGCACGATGTGAATGGCGTTGGCCATTGAATCGTATTCAACGGTCACGTCGATTACTCCCGCGCCTTCAGGGGCCTGCCACGAAAAGCTGTCGGGCAGAATTGCCGGCTCGTATCCATCGGGGAGCACGATAATGTATTCCGCGAGGCTATCGACATAGTTTTCCCATCCCAGCGGCAGGGTGCGTTCGCTGGAACGGTATTTCAGCAGGTTGGCCAGCCCGGCGCCGGGAAGGGTGAAGTAGAAGTAGTCGCCATCCTGCACGCCGTAGCGCGGGGCGTAGACCGAAAATTCCAGTTTACCCGGATAGGTGCTGTAGTCGGTGACCAGTTTCGAGGCCGCCTTGGCGGACTGGGAAACCTGCGACACCATTTCGAGATAGTGGCGCCGGCGGTTTTCGGGCGTCATTTCCGCATAGGTCCGGTGGAACCCTTCGAAGGCCTTCCCCTGAACCGAAACGGTCGAGGTGAGTCCCAGCTCGCCGTTTTCGGCGATGCCCATTTCGTAGACGGTCTGGCTGCGGTCATCCTTTCCGGGGGCGACCCGCAACGTGCCGGACGTTCCGTTCATGAGGTTGAGCATGGGGCGGTGGTTGAAGGCCGAGGTGCCGATTTCATTGTATTGCGTGGATCCATTCAGATAGATCGTCTCGCCTTCCACATCGACCTTGACCAGCACGGTATCGAAAGCGGTGCGCGCCGGAATATCGATCAGGGGCCGGGCGGCCTCCGAGATCAGGGGAATATTGCCGGAAAGGATGAATTCCGGGTTGAAGCCGGCGGCCTTGAGCATGCTGAAGAGGAGCACCATGCAGTCGGGATTGTTGCCGTAGCGCTCCGTTAGGGTTTGGTCCGCCGGGGTGATGGCGTCAAGCGGCAGGTCGGTGAGCCCCGGGCCGGCGTGGCGGAGGTTTTCCGCCGCCCAGTCGCGCAGGGCAATCACCTTCTTCTTCGGCTTGTCGATTCCCGCGACGATGCGCTTGGCCAGTTCTACCGTATTGGTTTGTCCGGTGGCGGCCTCCATCAGCCGGGTACGCACTTCTGTACTGTAGTTCGTCCAGCTTCCGGCGGAAATCATGACCATGGGATTGAAGGTCCACCAGGCCGGCAGGGATTCCTCCTGTTTTACCGCCGGTTGATTGGTGGCTGCCCAGGTATAGGTGATCGTGTTGGTGCCGGTGGTTTTGGTTTCGGCAATTCCGGTGTTGCGAATCTTGAGGTTGAGCGACGAGGGTGCGGTGAGGGTGACCGTTTTGAGGTCGATCGGTTCGTGGGCATTGAAGGATAGTGCCGTGGAAAAGAACGGCTTGCCATCGACCTGGGAGACGATTTCATATTCGAGGGTGCTTCCGATTTCCACACCGGGCAGACTGGCCACCAGAATGCGTTCGGCGGGATAGCGGGGGGCGGAGGCCACCCAGGGCGAATCCATGAGGTTGAGTTCATCCGCGCTGATCTTCTTGATGGTTCCGTCGGGGAGGGTGACGGTGGCATTGGTCAATATGATTGTTTGCCAGGCCGGATTGTAGGGTGTTTTGATTTCGGAGGAGTTTTTCTTTCCCGCATAGGTGAGGATCTGGATTTTCGAGCGCTGGGTTTCCGTCCAGGTGTCGGCGTCTTCCAGGACGAATTGGACGCTCTGATCGAGGATGCGCACATCGGCCCCGTCCTCTTCCTCCCCGTCGTCGGGCGAGTCGATGATCAAATATTTGCGCAGGTTGTATTCGATGTCCTTCAGGTTCTGCTTGAGTTGCAGGTATTCTTCCGGGCTGAACTCGACGGCATTGAGCAGGAAGGTGTTGGTACCGAGCAAGGTCCCGCCGTCCGGGGTTATCTGCATATCCCATGAAAGCTGGTCGGTGTCGATGGCCTGGTAGTCGGGGATGTTGACCGTGCCAAGGCCGGCGGGAACCGCGATATCGAGCACCTCGCGGATGCCGGCGGTGATGCGCGTGTAGAGGGGATACTTGCGTTCTTCCAGCCCAGTCTGGCCCAGCAGGAAGTTGGCATAGCCCAGCGTTGCACCCAGCCGCGGCAACTTCAGCATCTTGTTGGCGGGACCATTGATCAGCAGGTTTTCGGCGGAATAGGCCAGCTTTACGACCAGTGGCTGGGTGGTGTCGCGCAGCTCCTTCGGCAGGATTTGCAGCGACTCCAGCGTCGCCGTAGGCATGGTCTTTTTCAGATGGCCTTCAAAAAAGCGCTGCCGTTCTTCGGGTTTGATTTTAGAGAAATAGCCGCGGTAGATGGTGTCGTTGACGCCCTCGAAGGCCAGCGTACTTTCGGCCCGCAGTGCACCCGACGCGTCGAGCGATCCCGTGGTGTTGATCTTCAGCAGGTTTTCCCCGGCGGGAATGACGGGCGACGTGAGCAGGGTTTCGCCTTCGGGGCGGGCCACGAGATAGCTCATGTTCTGCAGGTACGACGGGAAGATATCCTTGGTGTTTTCGTCGGTGGAATCCATCAGGATATATTCGCCATCGTCTCCGATGGCGGCGGTGACGGCATGGTTGAAGAAGGGTTGCGGCACCTCTTCATCCTTCTTGGGGCCGGCCATGATGATGACCGGAAAGGCTTCGACATCGACGAGCCGGAGCATGGCGGCCAGCAATGCGGCCTTGTCGCGGCAGACGCCGTAGCGGTTTTCAAAGGTGATGCACACATCGTGCGGTTCGTAACCCGGCGCCTCCTCTTCCGGCGTGATGCCCATGTAGCGGATATCCTGGGAGACAAAGTTGAAGACGGCCTCGATTTTTTCCAGCGTGCTGGTGCACCCTGCAACGAGTTCCTGCGCCTTGGCTTCCATTTCGGGCGTGGTGGCTTCGAGGCGCGGCTTGCACAGGTTCCAGTACCAAACAGATAGGTCCTCCCACGACTCGATCGTGCTGACGAGCAAGCGCTGCACGACCGTATAGCGGGCCGGCATATTGGGTTCGTCAAACATGCGCGGCACGTTTTGGACGGCCCATGTATAGGTGATCCGGCCATCGGCTTCGTCCTCCGTTTTTTCAAAGGACACCGTGCCCGGAATTTCCGCCTTGAGCGCAATATTCTGCAATGGTCGGTCCGCCGGCGCGATCACTTCGTAGGTCATGTGTTCAAGCGGGGTGTTGCCTTCGAGGACCTGATAGTCGCTCCAGGTGTCGGGCACCACGGTTTTGGTTTCTATGTCGTGTGCGATGTAGTGAAGCGTGTCGCCTATTTCCAGCCCCGGAATGGAAAGGTTGAGGATTTTCGAGTTGGGGTTGTAGATGTTTGCGCTCATCTGTCCCGGGCTTACCATCACCTTGCTGTTTTCCATGACATCGACCGGGACGACGCTGCCGTCCGGCTTGATGATTTCGGCTTTTACGAAATAGTTTGTTCCGTACGAGGTGTTGAATTGCAGGGTTTGGATACGGTTGTCGCGCTTGCCCTTTTCCGTCAGGATCTTGATGGCCGTATCGTCCCACATTTCGGAGGTGCCATCGGTTTGGTATTCGACCTGGGTGTAGTCGTCGATCAATACATCGTCCGCGTCCGGATATTTTTCGGGGGTTGCACTCTGCGCCTGTTCAAAAATGTTGCTGGTTGCAAGAAACTCCTTCGCCGAGGCCGGGGAGATGTGCGCCAGAAGGCAAAGGGACAAAACGGTGGTTTTTAGAAACGGTTTCATGAGGATCTCCGTGATTATGTTGCGATCAAGCTACCGTTCCCCGGCACTCCCCGCAAACTCTTTCTGGAGGCGTCAACCCTGTGGGTATAACCACCCTGAAAAAGAAGCGCGCCCTCCGGTTGGCCGCAGGGCGCGCTTGATCCGATCCGGTTGAGTCCGGATGGATTACTTGGCTTTGATGCGGATAAACTGTACGGACATGGGCGGCATCGTGTAGTCGAAGGACTTGCCGACCTGAATCGTGCTGGTTTCCGTTTTTACTTCATCCGGGTTTTCGAAGGTGTTGTGCGCCTGGCGGTCGCCGGCGAGCAACATGAGTTTGGCTTCCGGTTCCACCTGTTCAACGCCATTGAGATGAATGTGGGAATCGAGGGGCTTCGGTGTGGGGTTGACGAGCTTGACGATGACTTCCCCGGCGTCCTTGTCGAGCGTTGTGGAAATGTTGGGCATCGGCTGGGAAATGGCGTAGTCGTGGATGAGCTGGCCATCGAGGTAGCACTTGATGTTACCGGGAGAAAGAACGACCTTGATGTCGTACCACTTGCCGGTTTCGATACTTCCTTTGGCTTCGGTCACGATGGATTTGGCGTTGCCGTTGCCGAACTGGATGGCGTGCTTGGAGTTTCCCCATCCGCCAATGTTCCACCAGTAGCTGCTGCCGTCATCCTGCCGGCCGAAGATAATAAGGAAGCCTTCATTGCCCCCGTTTTTGCGGGCCCGCAGGGTGTAGGTAACGGTGTCGTTATCAAAAACACGGCTTCCCAGACTGATTGCGGGTTCGGCGTTTACGTCGAGCTGGCGGTAGTTGCCGTTTTGCTCTTCAAAGTTGCCGCTGTTGACCTGCCAAGTTGAGGGGTCGATTGATGTCCCGTTGACGGCGACATCGTCGATTTCGATGGTGGTGTGCCAAGAGCCGATGCCAACGCTTCCGGCGATGGTGGGTTTGGGTCCGTTGTCTGTCACCTTCATTTCATTGGCCAGATAGACATCGCCCTTGTTGCAGGCGAAGAGCTGCTGGACATAGTAGTTGGCGGTCTTCACGAGGTTGCGGTTGTCGAAGTAGATCATGTCAGGGCTCCATTGGGAATGGAGCCGGTGCCCGAAGAGGGGGGCGTAGCAGGTCATGTCGACCATATCGCCGTTGCGCTCGACGCCGGTGAGGAAGGCGGCTTCGGAGAGGGCGGAATACATGGTGTTAATCCGTCCGGCGTCGTGGGCCGCATACTCGCCAACAAAGATCAGCGGTTTGCTGCGGTCGAAGTTGTCGAAGCGGTGGGTGTTGTTGAGGAACCAGTCGGGCGACATGTAGTAGTGTTCATCGGAGCTGTAGACTTTTTCCTTCGTCATCAGGTCGTAGACCGGGATTTCCGGTCCAAGGCCGGAGGTGCCGACGATCTTGATTTCGGGGTGGGCCTTGCGGATGGCTTCGGCAAAGAGCGGGAAGCGGTCGCGGAAGAGGGCATTGTCGTGCGGTTCGTTGCCAAGGGCTACGAACTGAAGATTGAACGGGGCCGGGTGGCCCATCTTGGCGCGCAGTCCGCCCCATGTGCTGGTGACCGGTCCATTGCAAAATTCGATGAGGTCGAGGGCATCATCGATCCACGGACCGAGCTCGCCCATGGGCACGCATTCCTGGGGCCGGGTAAAGCCGCAGGAAACCCCGACGGGGATTACAGGCAACGGGGTGGCGCCGATATCCTCGCAGAGCAGAAAATATTCGTAGTAGCCCAGGCCGTAGGTCTGGTGATAGCCCCATCGGTTCCAGTTGGGCTTGCGGAAGGCGACATCGCCAACCGTGTCCTTCCAGCGATACACGTTGTCGATGCCGTCGCCGTGAGCAATGCAGCCGCCGGGGAAGCGGAGAAACTTAGGATTAAGATCCTTCAGCGCCTGGCCGAGATCTTTGCGCATGCCGTTCTTGCGGCCCATGAACGTGTCCTGCGGGAAGAGGGAGACCATATCGAGATAGAGAACGCCCTTGCCTGAGGTGGTGACCAACAGTCGCGCAGCGTCGGCGGTTTGATTCGCGGTAATCACGCCTTCAAGTTTTTTCCAATCTTTGCCGACGCCGCTGAGTTCGGTTTCGCCGCAGACGGTTCCGTCTGCCGTTTCCAGGGTCATCTTGAGTTCGCTGCTGTTAAACCAACTGGCCTTGCGGGCATAAAGAGATATGTCGTATTTCTTGCCGGCATCCACCGGAAATCCATCGAATCCAGTGTTCAGAACACCGGCCGTTCCGGATTTTTCAATATCGACCTTCAGGTAGTTGGTGTTCCGGTCGTTAAGCGGATTATCGTCTTCCACCTTGAGATCAACCGAAGCGCCGTCGCGTTCCACCGCTTCCCACGCAAACAGCGGATGCATGGATCTGCCGAGGGCATCGTTCCCGCGGGTCGAGTAATATTCAAATGAGCGATTCTGTACGAGTTCGGCATACAGACCGCCGTCGGCCGCATAGTTGATATCCTCGAAAAACAGGCCGTAAAGATGCGGGCTGAGTTTAACGGTAGGCTGGGCGCAGTCGATGTTGATATCAAGCGAGGCAGACATGGCGGAAGCCGCCAGGAGTGTGGCAGCGGTGAAAAGCAGATTGCGTTTCATGATGACCTTTCGTTTCGTTTTCAGGTTAAACAACACCATCGGAAGGCGTGATTCCGTGTGTCGCCTATCCATTGAATCATACAGAGGACCATACCGGATCCGGATAGTCAATACTCTGGTCGAATATTTTGGAACACTGTTGCATAAGTATGCGCCGCCCTTGTCCTCGGGAGGTGAAGTTCAGGTTAAATGGATCAGCTCCATTTTTTGCCCAGTTTATCCAGTCCAGCTTGTTTTAGTTCCTCCGGCGCCATGGCGATATGGAATTCAACGTTCGCGTCGAATTGCAGGAACCAGGGTTCCGCCAACCTGGGCACCGATGAGGGGGTTTCCACATCGACAATCATGATCGCACCGCGATGACCGTCCAGTTCGGTAAAATAGGCAATTTCGGGTTTTGCATCGTCCAGAATGGACTGTATTTTTTGGCCAATGCTGCCGTCTCGGACTGCGGCATTGAATGGTCCTGCAGGCAATTCAACTCGTAATAACATTTTCATGGGTTCTTCTCCTGTGAGGCGATTCATTGACAGGTATCACGACGGCATGTCGGCTTGTTCGCCTCGAAACGGAAAGGGTGGGATTCTGAACCTCCCACCCCCGTTTCAACGTCCGTCGTTGTTCTTGGATAGTACGTTGGATACTCCTATGCAGCCGGCATGGTTAATTGCGTCGGATGCACGAGCCGATCGTAGTCTTTATACTGCATGCAGATGAGTTCGGAATGGTTTCCGGCGTTGAATGCGATCTGGCGGTCCTTGGTCAGTTCCGGTGAGACATATGTTTCCATTCCGTACAGGTTTCCACACGGCGGCATGGCTCCGACTTCGCAGTCGGGAAAGAAGCGGTCGAAATCCTCTTCTTTTGCGAGCTCCACCTTCTTGGCCTTGGTCATCGATCGAAGCAGTTCGATGTCGAGCCGTTGGGTCGCTGGTAGAACCACTTCGACGAGCTTGTCGTCGACCTTGACCACCACCGTCTTGGCGAATTCGCCACCGGGGATGTGCGCCGCCTGGGCGATCTCCTGTGCCGTGAAGGCCGGCGAGTGGGTGATGGTGGTGTAGCGTATCTGGTGTTCATCCAGAAACTCGGTTAGCTTGTGCGCTGACATTGCACACACCTCCCTTCTATTCTTGCATCTCCCTACTTTCCGTATAGTCCTTTCCGAGGGATAAACAAGGCGATTTTTCCGGTTTGGGTGCGCCAATTATTCGCAGCTTTTGATGCGTTATTTTCCGGGGTCGGCACGCATTATGCCGAAGGAAAAATCAGCGGTGCAACCGGTTGATTTCCTCAAGGGCGGCGGCGCCGGGGCAGAGCTCCTTTTCAGCGAGATTGCGCAGGGGGGTGTCGGTGGTATTCATGGTGTTGTGGATTTCATCGGCATCGGGGTCGATGTAGAGAATTCCGGTCAAAACCTTGTCCTCGGCCTTGTATTCGTAGATCAGGTCCAAGGCGGATCGGCGACTGTGAATATCGAGGTGGGGGTCGATTTTGTGCAGATTGATAACCGATCCGTCGTGCATTGTGACGCGTTCCGAGGTGCCGGCTGCGTAGTCGGTGGTGATCTCGGTTGCCGGCGGAACAAAATCGACCATGTTGGTGGAGGCCATGTGCTGGCGGATATAGTCATAGGACTTGGTCGATCCGGGGACGTTGCCGAAGGTTACGCAGGGGGAGATCACGTTGATGAAGGAAAACCCCTGGTGAGCGATGGCCGCCTCAATGATCGGAACCAGTTGTTTTTTATCGCCGGAAAAACTGTTCGCCACAAAGGTAGCGCCGAGTTGGAGCGCAATGGCGCACAGGTTGATCGGCTCCAGGGCATTCGGTTCGCCCTTTTTGCTTTTCGACCCGATATCGGTCGTGGCGGAGTCCTGCCCCTTGGTGAGGCCATAGACGCCATTGTTTTCGCAAATATAGACCATGTTAACGTTGCGCCGGACGGCGTGGACAAACTGGCCCATGCCAATCGAGGCGGTGTCGCCGTCGCCGGAAACACCGATGTAGAGCAGGTTGCGGTTGGCCATGTTGGCACCGGTTGCCACCGCAGGCATGCGGCCATGCACGGAGTTGAACCCGTGGGAATTGCCCAGGAAGTAGGTCGGCGTCTTGGACGAGCAGCCAATGCCGGACAACTTGGCTACGCGGTGGGGCTGGATCGACATTTGGAAGCAGGCTTCCATGATGGCCGCACTGATGGAGTCGTGCCCGCAACCGGCACAGAGCGTGGAGACAGCGCCTTCGTAATCCTTGATGGTGTAGCCAAGATCGTTTTTCGGCAGGTTGGGATGTCGGAACCATGGAATATTATAACTCATTATAAGGCGCCTCCAATGAATGTCCGGTGTCGGTGGTGGGTCGGTGTGGTTGAAATCTGCATGATCCAATCCCGGATGATGTGTCGGATGAAACGTGCGGTGATCGGGCTTCCATTAAAATGAAGGAGCGGGATCAGGCGTTCGGGCTCAAAGTCGAATTCATTGATCAGCAGCGACCGCATCTGGGCATCGCGGTTTTGTTCAATGACGAAGACAAAGTCATGGCCGTCGATGAATTGTTTAACCTCCCGTGTAAAGGGGATAGCCTTGATGCCCATGCTGTCGAGCGAGATGTTATGCAGGTTGTTGAGGTGATGAAGGGCCTCCAGTGTGGCGGATTCCGAGGTGCCATAGTAGATGGCGCCCACCGTGCAGGGTTTGTCGGTTGCCCGAATAACGGGCTTGGGTACATGTTGGCTTGCGGTATCCCATTTTTGCAGCAGGCGTTCCATGTTCTGGACATATTTTTCGCCGTTTTCCGTATATATTGCATATTCATCCTTCGAGGTTCCGCGGGTAAAGAACGAACCCTTGGTCGGATGGGTGCCGGGATAGGTGCGGTAGGCGATGCCGTCGCCGTCAACGTCTAGATAACGCCCGAAGCGTTGCTCCATGTTTTCAAGCTCATCCCTGGTGAAGACCTTGCCGCGGTCATAGGTGCGGGCATCATCCCATTCCAACGGGTCCGCCATGTTTTCGTTCATACCGAGGTCGAGATCGGACATCACGATCACCGGGGTTTGGAAGCGCTCGGCCAAGTCAAATGCCGTGGCCGTCAGCTCGAAGCATTCCTTCGGGTTGGAGGGGTAGAGGCAGATATGCTTTGTATCTCCGTGCGAGGCATAGGCGGCGGTGAGAATGTCGGATTGCTGGGTTCGGGTCGGCATCCCGGTCGAAGGACCGGCCCGCTGGACATCAATGAGCACCGAGGGGATTTCCGCAAAATAGGCGAGTCCGAGAAATTCCTGCATCAGTGAAAGGCCGGGGCCGCTGGTGGCGGTAAAGGCGCGGGCACCGTTCCACGAGGCGCCGATCACCATGCCAATGGCTGCCAGCTCGTCCTCGGCCTGCACGATGGCAAAGTTTTTCTTACCGGTTTCCGGGTCGATGCGGAACTTGCGGCAATGGCGCGAGAAGCTATCAATGACCGAGGTGGAGGGGGTGATGGGATACCAGGCGCAGACCGAGCCGCCGCCATAAACCGCTCCAAGACCGCAGGCCTTGTTTCCGTCCATCAGGATTTTTTCCCCGACATTGTCGCGGCGGGCCACCCGGAACGCAAAGGGGCAGGCGGCGCATTCCCTGGCCAGGTTGTATCCTGTTTCCACGGCCTGCACGTTGGGTTCAATCAGCTTTTGCTTGCCCTTGAACTGGTCGTGGATCAGTTGTTTGACCACATCAAGCTCCATGTCGAGCAGGGCGACAAGGGCCCCGACATACATGATATTGCGAAAGAGTTGTCGCTGGCGGGGGTCCTCGTACATTTCACGGCATTTCTGGGTGAAGGGGATGCCGATAAAGTCGATGTCGTCGCGCAGCCAGTTTTTATCGAGGGGTTTGGTGGCATCGTAGATGAAGTAGCCTCCTTTTTCCACCTCGGCTATGTCGCGCTGCATGCTTTGCGGATTCATGCCGATCATGACCTCCACGCCGCCGCGCCGCCCCAGGAATCCCTTTTCGTTGATCCGTACCTCGTACCAGGTCGGCAGTCCCTGAATGTTGGACGGAAAAATGTTCTTCGGGCTGATGGGAACACCCATACGGAAAACCGCTTTGCTGAA
>JBNKSB010000099.1:0-7691 GCA_050297095.1 Pontiella sp.
TGGCAGCCTCCGTGAAAGCTAATCAAATCCACATCGCCAACCAACTCCCTGACATCAGGATTTCGAACGGACAGGTCATGGTCGACCAACTCCAACCCCACTACATTACGCGGAAAGACGGATCGACCGCGATCATCATCAATACCACGGGCAGTATGAACTACATCGATGATCCTCGTGTAGTGGCCCTACTAACGGAAACCTCACTGATCCTGAGGCGCGGGAAAAATAATTTCAGCACCATTGACCTTGCAGGAATTAATGCCTTCCACATCGACCGGTTTATTGCCGGAAGCTGGCTGAATACCATCCATGGAGCGCTGGCTCCGCTCACCTACAGTGCCCTGCTGTTGCTTTCGTTCGGCGCAGCCTTGCCGATTGTTTTAGCGATGTCGCTGATCGGCTTTGCACTCTCGAGAATGCTGAAAAGCAAACTTCGCTTCGCCGGTGCATTTCGAATTGCCAGCATGGCGGCTACGCCATCCATCATCGTCCTCGCACTTACGTCTGCATTGGGGATTGGGGTCCTGGGATCAATTCTTGCCGTCGCGACGCTGGGTTACCTTGTCCTCGGGGTTATTGCAAATGCATATGCGCCCGACGACATTGACGATGAGCATCTCGACCTGAAATCGCTATTGCACGAGGGCCCATCCGAGTCGCAAGCGGCATAGCTTTCCGGAATCTCCCCGTATATACGGATCACCAGTCTATTTTTCCAAGCGCTTGAGCCCGCCCATATAGGGCCATAACACCTCGGGCAAATCAATGGATCCACTGGCGTTCTGGTTGTTTTCCATGATGGCAATCACCAAACGTGGCAACGCAACGCCGGAACCATTCAGGGTATGGACAAAGGCCGGTTTTCCCTCTTCGGTGCGGTAGCGGATATTGGCGCGGCGCGCTTGATAATCCTTGAAATTGGAGCAGGAGGAAACCTCAAGCCACTTGTCCTGCGCCGGCGCCCACAACTCGATGTCGTAGCACTTGGCGGCACTGAAGCCGAGGTCTCCGGTGCACAGCTCGATGACGCGGTAATGCAATCCCAACTTCTGCAAGACCTTTTCGGCGTCGGCCGTCAGCTTTTCATGCTCCGCTTCAGAGGTTTCGGGCGTGGTGAACTTGACCAGCTCCACCTTGTCAAACTGGTGGACGCGCAACAGTCCGCGCGTATCCTTGCCGGCGGAGCCGGCTTCACGGCGGAAGCAGGGGGTGTAGGCTGTGTGGCAGATCGGCAACGCCTGATCGAGAATCTCGTTGCCGTACATGTTGGTCACCGGCACTTCCGCCGTCGGAATAGGATAGAGCTCATCCAATGGGACGGTGTACATGTCCTCCGCAAACTTGGGCAGCTGGCCGGTGCCGGTCATGGCGGTGGCATTGCACATGAACGGCGGGGCGATTTCGGTATAGCCATGCTCCTCGGTGTGCAGATCGAGCATGAACTGAATCAGGGCGCGCTCCAGCTTGGCGCCCCGGCCCTTGAACAACGGGAAGCCGGAACCGGAAATCTTGGCACCACGCGCCAAATCGAACAGTCCGAGTTCCTCGCCAAGATCCCAATGCGGCTTCGGATCGAAATCGAATTCCTTCTTTTCCCCCCAGGAACGGAGCACCGGATTCGCGGTCTCGTCGTGGCCTATCGGGGTGGAGTCGGACGGCATGTTGGGAATGAAGAGCAGGCTTTCGCGCAGCTTGGCTTCGATCTCGCGCAGCCCTTCGTCGAATGCCGATATCTTGTCGCCCATTTCGCGCACCTGCGCCTTGATCTCCTCGGGATCCTTGCCCTCCTTGATCATTTGACCGATGCTCTTCGAGATGCGATTGCGCTCGGCTTTGAGCTCCTCGGCTTCAGCCACAATAGCACGGCGCCGGGTATCGAGGTCCAGCAATGCATCGATGTCGACGTCGGCATTGCGGTTGGCCATGGCGGCCTTCACGGTATCGGCATTTTCACGAATAAAACGAATATCCAGCATAACTCGCCCCTTTGGTTTGTAAAACGGGCCGTATTATTCGCCGAACCCGCCGCGTTTTGGAAGCGGGAATTAGGACTTTTCGGGAAAACTACCGGCTGGTCATCCGGCTGCCAGCCGGATCATCCCTCCCGCTGTGTGCTAGGGGCGTGAGCGTGAAGGTGTTGTTGCGCCCCATTCCGAGGCCGGGGCGATGAACGCCTCCACAAATGGGTATACTTGTAGCGGGCAAATGCGATGATCAGGAATACGCCGAACAAAACCGAAGTCATACTCCCGGTCATCAACACCGTTGCAGGCAATTCTTCTCCTAGACGAAGCGAACTTATCTGTATCCATATAATCGAGCAACCGAATATAAGTGTGATAGCCGCGCCGGTCAAAGCCCCGAAGGAAGGCCTATGTTTGTAGATCATCGCACACATGCTGTTTCTCCTAGCTCAGCCTGCTGACAGTAGAGCAGATTTCATTATTTAAAACACTTTTCCGTTCATAGTAATTATTACCTCAAGCCATGGCCTTCTGCGCTATGCATCACACCTGAACAGTCATCCACCGAAAGCGGATGACCACTCTTTTCATGCCGCAGACTGATTTGCTACATTCCGCTGAATGCAGAATAAACCCGTCATCCAACTCCTGCCCGACCAGGTGATCAACAAGATTGCCGCCGGCGAAGTCGTCGAGCGCCCGGCTTCCGTCATGAAGGAACTCTTCGAAAATGCTCTGGATGCCGGAGCAACACAGGTCGATGTGGAGGTGATCCGCGGCGGACAGCAGCTTATCGCCGTCACCGACAACGGTTGCGGGATGGATCGCGACCAGGCCTTGCTGAGCATCGAACGCCATGCCACCAGCAAGATCCGAACGGAAGCGGATATTGAACACATCCACACCCTCGGTTTCCGGGGCGAGGCGCTGGCGGCGATTTCGTCCGTTTCGCGCTTCACCCTCATCACCCGCCCGGAGGAACAGCTGGCCGGCACGGAAGTACAGATCGCCGGTGGCAAAATGTTGGGGGTGGAAGACATTGGTTGCCCGGTTGGTACACGAATCGAAATCCGCAACCTCTTTTTCAACGTACCTGCCCGGCGCAAGTTTCTGCGGGCCGAGCAAACCGAACTTTCGCACATCCGCCAGCTTTTTCTTGTCGAAGCCCTGTCCCATCCGGCAATCGGCATGAGCCTGAAAGTGGATGAAAGAATGGTCTACAACCTTCCGATGTCCGGAAAAATGGAGGATCGGATTTCGGAACTGTACGGCCACGGCTTCCTTGAACAGCTGCTCCCGATCGACCATGCCGTCGGCGATTATGCCCTCAGCGGTTATGCCGGTCTTCCGCAAACCGGACGCAAGGATCGCCAGGATCAGTATGTCTTTATCAATGGACGTCCGGCCTCCGCACCGGTGGTCTACCACGCCCTCAACGAAGCCTATCATTCCCTGATCGCACGGGGACGCTACCCCGCCGTATTCCTCTTCGTTGAAATGGATCCAACGCTGGTGGATGTCAATGTGCACCCAACCAAGAAAGAGGTACGCTTCCGAAAACCTAGCGCTTTGCGCGACGCCATCGTCGCCGCTCTCAACAAGGCGCTTAGCTTCCAGTCGGCCCAGGAACCAGCGGGCGGCACGGACGGTGAGCCGGTCACTTTACCAGTGCCGCAACCGCTGCGTCCGAAGTTCGAAACGCAGAAACAAATGGATGAACTGCTCGTCCGCCCGGACGTCGTGGAATCACACACCTCAAACAAGGAGCCCCAAACGCCACGGGAACCGGCCCATACTTCCGAGGAAACGTTTCAAGCCTCAAGCTCCAAGCGTCAAGTGTCCCCGGACTCGTCACCGAAGGGGCCCTGGGGCTGGTGCCGGGTTGTCGGACAGATTGGTGGAAACTATGTCGTGCTGGAAACAGAGGATGGTTATGTACTGATGGAGCCACGCGCAGCCCATGAACGTGTTCTGTTTGAAAAGTTTATCAGGGCGGTCCGCGAACATGCTATCCAGAAACAGGGATTGCTGACGCCGGAAACCATTGAGATGCTTCCGTCCGATGCGACAACCGTACGCACCCATCTCGATTTCCTTCAGGAGCTTGGATTCGGCGTTTCGGAATTTGGCGGCGATACGTTCATTATCGATGCGCTGCCGGTCTACGTGCAGGAGGGACCGGCTGAATCGCTACTGGTGGAGATTGCCCGCGAGCTGGAAAAGGCCGGTAAGCCGCGCGGCGCACGTGCGCTGATTCATGAACGGATCGCGCAGGCCGCCTGCCAGACAGCGGTGCGCACAAAGGATCAACTTACCACGAAGGAGATCGAAAAGCTGGTAGCCGATCTGGCCAAGACGGAGATGCCCTATACCTCGCCGCGTGGTCGACCCACACTGATCTATACCAGCTTCACGGAACTTGACCGCAAGTTCAGTCGAAGCTGAGGCGCCCGCTAAGGGCGCATGAACCTACGCAAAAAGGAAGGCATCCCGGAGGTTTCGGGGAGATCGACAACAAGCTGGGAAAAATGCTCGCGTGCCTTGTTGTAGCGCACATTTTCGACCTCGGTGGAGGAGGCCCGGTTTTCGGCCTTTAGTTCCTCAAAGGGTAACTGCGCCAGCTTCAACGTGTTCTGCATGGAGCGGACAATATCGCTGGCCCGGCGCTGGTACTCCTCTGCCTGCAAACCGGCCGTGGCCTGGTTTACCCCGAGAAAGCCGAAGGAAGAACCCTGCGAGTTTTCAACCATGCCCCTTAGATGGATCATGGAGAGCACAGCCTTCACATTGCCGGCCAGCAGGTTTATGAACAAGCTGAACTGTTCATCATGACTGTTCTTGTCCGCATTCCGGATTGAAAATCGGGCATGCTGCCGGGCAGTCCTGAGCATGAACAGGATCTCTTCATACATTTTCGTGTGCAGGTCAAACCCGTAAATCTGCTGTTGAGAGGCAATCAATTCCGCCGCGCGTTCAAAATAGACATCGCGACGGGCCAGATGGACGGGTCGGTTCTGCTCAAAATGATTTATCGGATTCACCTCTAAAAGGTATCAGCTACGTCAATTGTTTCGAGCTTTTTAACGCAGGATTTCCTGAGGCGTGACGGATGGTTCTTATTTGCGGCGGTTGTTTTTGCGGTGGTTGTTTTTGCGGCGGCTGTTTTTGTAGCGGTCGTGGTGCAGATGGGCAAACCACATGCGAGCGGTGGAAACAATGAGCAGCAGTCCCGAGATGACGATGGAGATGGTTAGAATCAGCTTGGCCCTATTGTGAGCCGGTATGTTTCCAGGATCGCGATGCCCATCGAAATAGAATGCAATACCGAGCAGCAAGACCACAATGGCAGCAATCAGGCTGCCCATATGCGGCTTCATTTTAAACATGGGAACATTTCCGTGTGAGATCATCGACCCTCTTTAGCTTTCTGTTGAAATCATTTTCAGAGCGGTAGAAGATGCAGAAAGTGGGCCATTCGCCTTAAAAATACTAGTAATATTTGCAAAAGATAAGGAGTGCCTCAGGTTGAGGCGCGCAACCAATACCCGTCATCTCTCTGGCTCCCTCGAACCTAGAACGCGACACCGCCCTTGAGGGATGATGACCCGCACAATCCGAAATCTAAATATTAGCGATATTCCTTCAGTATGGCATAAAGGTCTTCGCGACGAACCGGCTTAGACAGATAACCATCCATTCCCGCTTCCAGAAACTTTTCTCGATCCCCTTTCATGGCGTGGGCGGTAACGGCAATGATCGGAACATGGCTCCCTCGGCCTTCCTGGGCGCGAATCATGGCTGTCGCACGCAAGCCGTCGAGAACCGGCATCTGGATATCCATCAAGATGATGTCGTAGTTTGGACGATCCTTCGCCGGCTGGGAAAATTTTAGCATGGCAATCGCATCCTGTCCGTTTTCGGCGACATCCACCCTACACCCGATTTTTTTCAACATCTTGACCATGACTTGCTGATTAAGCTTGTTGTCCTCCACAAGCAAAACATGGTGATCGAGCGCTTCGCCAGCCTTGATTTGCCGGGGCTCCCTTCGCTGTTCCTCCGCCTCAGCCTGCAAGTTCACGGTTATGTTGAAGAAAAACTCCGCCCCCTTATCCGGCTCGCTAACGACATACAGATACCCGCCCATGGATTCCACCATCTTCTTTGAAATGGAAAGTCCCAATCCGGTACCACCGAATTCACGTGTAGACGATCCGTCGGCTTGGATAAACTCATGGAAAATCCGATCCTGTTCTTCCGCGGAAATACCGATTCCCGTATCGATGACCCGGAAGCACAATGTGCATTCCCCTCCCGTCATGCCTAAACAACGAACGCCCAGTTCAACATACCCCTCTTGAGTGAACTTGACCGCATTGGCCATGAGATTGAGAAGGATTTGCCGAAGACATCCCTCGTCGGTCCGCACCAGAGGCAGGTTTTCGGGACAATCGACCCTCAACTTCAATCCCTTCTTTTTCACAGAAGGGATAAAAAAGGTCTCGAGCTCCTCGACCATCTTGGAGAGATCAACGCTATCTATGTTGAGGCTGAACTTACCCATTTCGATCCGCGACAAGTCGAGAATGTTGTTGATGATCTTCAGCAGGTTGTCGGCGGATGCGGAAATCGTGTTGATGTACTCGCATTGTTCGTTGGTCAGTTCCGTTTCCAGCATAAGCTGGCTTATCCCCAGAATTCCGTTCATGGGCGTCCGGATTTCATGGCTCATGTTGGCGAGGAACTCGCTTTTGGCTCGGCTGGCTTTCTCTGCATCGTTCTTGGCCGCCTTCAATTGATGGGAAAGGCGTTTGTGCTGCGCCCTGCGATGGGATAGTTCTTTCACCATCTCATTTACGCCACGCCCCAATTTGCCAAGTTCATCCAACGAATCGGTTTGCGATACCCGCACGGAGTAATCCCCCTCCTTGACCGCTTCGAGACAGTTCAGAACATCCTTGAGACGGGGAATCGTCAACCGGTGGACCAGCAAGGCCCCAAACGCCGAAATTAAAACAATGCTAACGAAGAAGACTAGCGCGAAACCAATGGCATGACCACGTTTGTACAAGTTGGCATTGCCGGTTCCCATCTTCATGTGGAAATTACCCAGCCATTGCCCCTCGGAATACAGCGGAGCCGATACAAGGAGGTACGGTTTCCCCGCTTCGGATATCTGCGAAATCAGTGTTCCGGAATCGAGCAAACGAACATGATCGGCATCCTTGCCGCCAAACGACTCCATGACATCGCTCCCCTCCAGCTCGGAGCGGCTGCAATAGGAAATAGTTCGATCAGGCTCGCTCACGGCGGCAATCAACACTTCTTCCCCCACGAGTTGCGACAGGGCATCCACATTGCGGGCAATCGAACGCGGAATATCATCATGAGTAATGAGCCGGCCGGGAATTTGGGCCTTCACGAACAGCCCGTTATCGATATCACGGCTGACATCGTAGGCATGGAAGATCTGAAGGATGGAAAGCAGCACTGCGGTAATCAGAAATATCCCCAGTCCAATCTTAACACTCAGGGAGTGCCCTCTCCTAGTCATGTAATATTTCCACATTTTCAGATCTTTTCATTAACGACCTACTCGTCACAAAAAAGGTGTAAATGCATCCGGAAACCCCATCTTCCGTGAAAATGGACAGGGAGCGCAGCGATGATCGCTCTCCAGGCGGTACACGAATGGGACGGGCAACTCCACGACGACTTCAGGCG
>JBNKSB010000100.1:0-15892 GCA_050297095.1 Pontiella sp.
GGGTCGCGCTCGCTGAACAGATCGGACTTCCAGGCCATCTCGCCATTCAAATAAATAATAATCGGACCGTAGCAGTTGACATCCACCAGCAGATCGCCGTCCGCACCGGCATGGATCTTGGACCAGGCGAACACGCACTGCTCGTCCTGGGCCGACGGGAAAATTTCGTTGAAGTCCACAGCATGGCGGTAATCGCCCGCACGCTGGATGCCGCGCGTGGAATACGGACGAGCCGTAAGCGGACCCCGCGGGTTTGTTTCCATGTAGTGCTTTGCCACCACTTCCAGCGTTTTAACTGCATCGACGCCTGTTTTTGTGGCGATGCTTAAATTGTCGTCAAAATAGTATCCCATACCCAACTCTCCGTCCGTGGCGATGTTGATCCATCTTCCATCAAGGAAACCAAGATAGTATACACCGGAAGTGCCGATTGTCGTCTTTCGCAACAATGCCTAAAATGTGCAATTCCAAACATCGGGGCCGATGTCTAGATTTGTGGATTTTTGGATTGCCCAACGGGATTGTTCTCATCGGGGTTTTCTGTAAGTTTTGTCCAACTCAAGGAGAAGTGAAGCCCGTGCATCACGAGATGTGACGAGTGTGCACTGAATGCGAGTAATAAGACTTTGCATGACAAGAATAATGCAGCGAGGAATGTCGATGACTAAGGATGATTTATTGACCCGGGGCGCTTTTACCCTTCCCGGGGAAGCTGGCTACGAAGAACTGACGCTTCGCCTGGCCAGGAAGTGGGGCGCGGATACGATTCGTGATAGCGACGGCACGCAGCTCTCGCCGGAAATCACGGACGCGGGTTACGATATTTACTCGACGGTTTGTCTGCCTCGGTCGGTTAACGGCTGGGCGAAGCAGAACATGGATAAGCTTCAGCAAAACTTCCTGATGAGCTTTCCGGTCATGGCGCAGAGTGACACGGTCACGATCAACCTGCTGGAAGGCTATTTTGATCAGCAGTTTGCCGTAAACGCGGATGCCGACCCGAAGCGCTGGTGGCAGGTGTTCGACCGGACCACCGGGGAGGAAGTAGAGCCAGAGGGCAGGAGTCAGGGGACAGAAGTCAGCGCCCAGCAGCAGGAATCCGACATCCGACATCCGACATCCGACATCCCGAATCCGGAACAGGCGCCAAGTTGGGATTTCAACTCCGGCACAGGCACTGTCACCATTCACAATGCCATCCCTTACCACCGCTACACGGTCAATTTCCTGGCCTGGCGGCTGTGGGAAGAGATCTCGATGTATAACCACATCACCAACGATTGGGGCGACCGCGAGCATCTCATGGCCGTGGATCCCATCTATCCGGAAACGCTCGATCATCTGTTGAGCTGGTTCGAACAGTGGCTCAAGGAACACTCGGCCACGAACGTGGTGCGCTTTACCTCCATGTTCTACAATTTCACCTGGTTCTGGGGTGACGACCTGAAGCACACGCGGGATGTCTATTCGGATTGGGCCGACTATGCCATGACGGTTAGCCCTCGCTCTCTGGAGCTGTTTGAGAAGGCGAGGGGCTACTCGCTCTGCTCCGAGGATTTCGTAAACGGTGGTCTGTACAACTGTACCCATAATGCGCCGTCGGAACGCTACCGCGACTACATGGACTTCATGCACGACGTGGTGGTGGACATGAGCCGCAAGTTCGTTGACCTGACGCACCAGTACGGCAAGAAGGCTTTCGTGTTCTACGACGACAGCTGGGTGGGCGTTGAACCCTACGGCCCGCACTTTGCCGACATCGGATTTGACGGGCTCATCAAATGTGTATTCAACGCCTTCGAAGCGCGCAAGTGCGCTGGCTGTACAGGGGTGGAAACCCACGAGCTTCGGTTGCATCCCTATCTCTTTCCCACTGGCCTGAAAGGCGAGCCGACCTTTGCGGAGGGGGGCGATCCCACGCGCAATGCCAAGGAGTTTTGGATCGATACGCGGCGCGCCATGCTGCGTGCGCGGATTGACCGGATCGGTCTGGGCGGCTATCTCAGCCTGACGGAGCCGTTTCCGGAGTTCTGCGACTATATTGAAGGGCTGTCGAAGGAATTTCGTTTGTTGAAGTCGTTCCACGAAAGAGGCAAGTCCTACACCGCGCCATTCAAGGTCGCCGTTTTGACCGCATGGGGATCGCTGCGCTCGTGGATTGCTTCGGGCCATTTTGTACATGGGTTGGAATACAACGAATTGCTCGAATCGTTGGCCGGGCTACCGCTGGATGTGGAATTCATCAATTTCGATGACCTGCTTGAGAACGGTGTGTCGGACGATGTGCAGGTGATCATTAACTGCGGGTGCGAAGGTAGCGCGTGGAGCGGGGGACGGTACTGGGATAATCCCAAGGTCATCGAAACGCTGCAGGCATGGGTGGCCGAAGGCGGCAGTTTTATTGGAATCGCGGAACCCTCCGCCCTGCGCCGTCCTGACACCTTCTTCCAGCTTTCACCGGTTCTCGGGGTGGATCGCGATACCGGCGCGCGCATCGCCCACGGAAAATACAAATGGGATTTGGTAGACGCCCATTTCATCACGGAGGATCTCGCGCATGCTCCGGACTTCGGGAAGCATGTCGACGGAATCTTCACGCTGGGGGCAGATACGAAGGTCCTGGCCACACGGGATGGCGAGGTCATGGTGTCGGCGCACACCTTTGGCAAGGGACGTGCCGTCTATCTGTCCGGTTTCCGGATCACCGCGGAAAACACGCGTCTCATTCACCGCGCCATCCACTGGGCTGCGGGGCAGGAGGAATCCTTCCGCCACTGGACCTGCAGCAACGTGCAGACCGAGTGCGCCTACTTCGCCGCAGAAAAAAAGCTGGTCGTCATCAATAACAGCGACACCGAACAAACCACTGACGTCTTCGACGGCGAAGGAAACCCGCGCTCCGTGACCGTGGCCGCGTTTGGTATTCATGTAGAAGACCTGTAGAGTATCTCTTATTTTTCGGAAACCACGAAACACACGAAAATCGGATTCTGACCAGCTGCCGAGCGATATGTTTTCGTGCATTTCGTGGTTAAACAATGCGAAGCTTTAGAGGTGGCTATGATGAAGCTTTTGGATTTGCAGGGTGACTGGTCCTTTCCGATGGACCGTGAAGACTGCGAGGTGGAACGGGAATGGTTTAACCGGGAGCTGGCGGATTCAATTTACCTTCCCGGTTCGTTGCAGGAACAGGAATACGGCGATAAACCGTCACGGAAAACCGAGCGGCTCGGTCCAGATTACGATCGGTTATGTGACATTTACGTACGTTGAAGGGAGGATAGATGAGATTTGTTTATTCATGGCGATGGTTTGGTCCCGCCGACCGGATTCAGCTGAATGAAATCCGGCAGGCGGGCGCGACCGGCATTGTAACGGCGCTACATCAGATTCCGGTGGGCGAGGTGTGGTCCAAAGATGCCATTCTTGAGCGGAAGCAAATGATCGAAACGGCCGGACTGCAATGGGTCGTGGTGGAAAGTCTTCCGGTAAGCGAAGACATCAAGAAACGCAGCGGGGACTATCTGCGGCACATCGAGAACTACAAGGTCTCGATTCGCAACTTGGCCGAGTGCGGCCTCAAAACCATCTGCTACAACTTCATGCCGGTTCTTGATTGGTCGCGGACCAACCTGAAGCAGACCTTCGAAGAAGGTTCCTACACATCCGGTTTTCAGCGACATGTCTTTGCCGCTTTCGATCTGTACATGCTCAAACGGAACGGTGCGGAGAAAGACTATCCTTTGGACGTTCTTGAGGAGGCAAAGACCTTTTACGAACAACTTGATGCCGAAGGAAAAGAACGGCTTCAGGCAACCATTCTATACGGTTTGCCGGGGTCGATGCATACCTACACGCCCCAAGAGTTTCAGCTTTTGCTGGACTCCTATCGCGACATTGACCGCGTAAAACTCAAGAGTCATCTGGGTGCCTTTCTCAAAGACGTTGTGCCCGTAGCCGAAGCGTGCGATGTGAAGATGGCTGTGCATCCCGACGATCCACCGTGGAATCTGCTGGGTTTGCCGCGAATTGTAAGCACGGTGGATGACTTGAAGGAGATCGTGGACATGGTTGAGTCGCCCTCTAATGGGGTGACGCTTTGCACCGGTTCGCTGGGTGTTGGCCATTTCAATGATCTGCCGCAGATCGTCGAAGCCATTGCTCCTGCGATCCACTTTGTCCACCTGCGCAACGTGATTCGCGATGCCAGCCTGAACTTTCAGGAAGAAACCTTCTTCGAGGGCGACATCGACATGATTGCCGTGGTGAAGGCGTTGATCGAGGTGGGCCGGAGCAGGGAGGCTGCTGGCAGGCCAGAGTGGCATGTGCCGATTCGGCCCGACCACGGGCACCAGATACTCGACGAGGTGGGCAAGGAAAACTATCCTGGTTATAGCCTGTACGGCCGCATGAAAAACCTAGCCGAGATCAAGGGGCTTACGCTGGGTTTGCTGAATTCACTGGAATAGTAGATAACAAACATATCGATCCAAAGAGGTTGAGCCCATGAAGCAAGAGATCAATTGCATTTTCCTGTTTTGCGTTTGTTTAGGCATTGAGTGCGGAACAAGCTTCGCCAAACCTCAGGGCGCGGGGGCCGGCAAACCGCTGTATCGCGACCCTTTCTTTGACGGTGCGACCGCGATGTGCCGTGCATGATTTCACATATCACCCCCTTCAACATAAAAGGATACACCATGTTTCGTTTCGTTTTTCTTCTTTTGTTTGCTGGCACGTCGGTTTCGGCAGGTCGCACGGTTGCCGATATCGTGGTATCGCTGGATGGCCGTGGAGATTTTAAAAGCATTCAGGCGGCCATTGATTCCGTGCCGGATAACCGAAGCAGCCGTACGGTTATTTATCTGAAAAACGGGCTCTACGATCAGGAAAAACTGATTATTCCGGCATCCAAGCAAAACATTACCTTGCTAGGGGAGAATCGCAATAAAACGGTGATCCGCTATAGTGTCTACGACTGCAAATGCGCGGAAGCCATTAACGGCAAATGTCCGCCGGAGGCGGTCAAGCTGTGGAAGGGCGATACCATTCGAACTTCGGCCACGTTAACCATCAAGGGACGTGGGTTCCGTGCGGAAAATCTAACCATTGAAAATGCAGCCGGCCCGGTAGGGCAGGCGCAGGCCATCACTGTGCAAGCCGATAAAACCGTCTTCGTTAAGTGCGATCTAAAGAGCTATCAGGATACAATCTATCTTTGGAGCAGGGGGTGCCGCACTTATTTCAAGAACTGCCTGGTGGTTGGACGCACCGACTATATCTACGGAGCGGGCATCGGCTATTTTGACGAGTGCGAAATCCGTAGTTGGGGCGGGGGATGGATCACGGCACCGGCCACGCCGAAGGATCAGGAATACGGCTTTGTGTTCTATAAATGCAAGATTACCTATGCCGACAACAGCCCGCGTGACGGCGATGACGGAAAACCGTTCCGGTTGGGCCGGCCGTGGCACGAATATCCCAAGGTTGCCTGGGTTTGTTGCGAGATGTCGGAGATGGTTCATCCGGAAGGATGGGGCGATACCTGGCGCATGGATTATGCCGCCTCCAGCGAAGACCTGCAGCTCTACGAGTACGGAAACAAGGGGCGTGGTGCAGATATGGACAACCGCGCTGACTGGGCCGGGTTGTGCGAACTCTCCAAATCCGAGGCGAAGGCATACGCCGTACGCAAGGTGATGTCCGGCAACGATGGCTGGGATCCGGCCGATAATTGATCGATCAAGGCCGGGTCTGGATAAATTCCTGCAGGATGGAGTCGGACGGAACCATTGATTTTCCGATGGGTTTAAAGTGGTGGAGAAACTCGAGCAGCTCCAGGGCTTTCCCGTGCCCCGGATGCAGGGCGGGCAGGGAACGGATCAGCGGTTCGGCCAGCGGCTTGAGCACCGGGATCTCATAGCCCAATGCCGAGTTGTATTCCAGCTCGGCGAGCGGCTGATAGGGAAAAATCCACTTGTCTTCGCCCTTCCTCACGGATGGCCATAGGTTGAAGGTCCGCTCCGCCGGGTTTCCTCGGAAGGTATTGTCGCGGATCATGCGCCGGATCATCCGGTGGTTGGTGGTGGAAATGCGCGTGTGCTTGTCGAGCTTGAGCGTCGTGCGTGCGCCGATATAGATTTTCAGGGAGTGCGACGGATCGACGAACGAGGTAATACGCGGATTCAACGCGTGAATTCCTTCGATCAATGCGAGCTCGTTCGGCTTCAGACGGATGATTTCGCCCCGGAACTCGCGGCGGCCATGCAGGAACTTAAAGTGAGGCATCTCCACCGGCTGACCGATTTTCAATCGATCCAGGTGGCGTTCCAGCAGGGGCAGGTCGATGGCTTCGATATGCTCGTAGTCATATTCCCCTTTGTCATTCTTCGGGGTAAGGTCGCGGTTTATGAAATAATTATCGAGGCTGATCTGATGAGTCGGAATGCCTTGCCGGTTCAGTTCGGCGGAAAGCCGTTGCGTGAAGGTCGTTTTTCCTGCCGATGACGGGCCGGCCAGCCAGATCCATTTCAACCGCTTGCTCTGTCCGGCTATGCGGTCTGCAATCGCTTTGATCTGTTGCCGCTTTACTTCTTCTTCCTGCTGGATATACGAAGCAAGATCTCCATGACGGATAACCTCGTTGAGTTCCTGCGCGGTTTGGATATTCAGTGACATGCTGCACATAGCATATCCTTTCATCGGTTCATTGCAACCGTTTCGCTTTTGATCCGAAAAAGGGGTTGCCTTTACTCGGTAAATCTTTGATATTCGCGCGCTTTCCGATTTATCACGGAACGGGGTGTAGCGCAGTCTGGTAGCGCGGTTGCTTTGGGAGCAATAGGCCGGGGGTTCGAATCCCTCCACCCCGACCAATTTAAGAAGACCAGTCGCTACGACTGGTCTTTTTCACTTATTGGGGGGGATGAGAACCCCCGAGGGGGATTGACACAAGCGTAGCGCTGTGAGGCTGCCACGGAGTGGCGGCCCCGAAGGGCAAGGCAGCGCCGCAGCAATCCCTCCACCCCGACCATTATCCGACAATATCCAAGAGGCTAAGTTAGCCGGAAACGAGGATTTAGAGCGTGTTGGGTGCTGTGGGACGTCTTTCTTCCGCGCGCTTTTGCTTGCGATATTTCCCCGGGGTCGTGTTGAATTCCCTGCGAAAGCAATTGATCAGGGTGTCCACACAGGTGAATCCACAGTTTTTGCCGATTTCTTCTAACCCGGCGTTCGTGCTGCTAAGGAGATGGGCGACAGCATGAATGCGCTGATGTCGGATCTCCTGTCCTGGCGAACGAGAATAATTCGCGGAGAAAGCTTTCTGTAACCCTTGCTGGGTCACGCCCAATGCCTCGGCTACATCGACCGCCTGAATGCCCTTATGAAAATTTAGTTGGATCCAATGAAGGGCTTCGGAAACCAGCGGGTTACGTACAGCGTAGCAGTCGGTACTCCTCCGCACGACCACCCCTTTCGGGGGATGCCGGATGATTTCCCCCTTGGGCTTGTAGTCGGCATGATCGAGCATCTCACGTAACAGGAGTGCCGCCCGGCGACCCAGACCTTCTTGGTCACTGTCAATACTGCTGAGGCTGACGGTAAGGCCAGCATTGATCAAATCGTCGTTATCGACCCCTAGCACAGCGATATTTTCCGGTACACGCAGTCCGTGCTGGAGGCACAGCGAGATCATTTCCGCAGCCATATTGTCCTGATATGCGAAAAATCCGATCGAAAGTTCCTCAAGACGGCGTTGGCGTTGCTGCGCAATCCGAGTGAGCTCATACATGACGTCGGGCTGCATTGTTTCTGCGGTTTGCAGGGCGGTTGCCGACCCGCCATCTTCCTCCATATATTCTTTGAGTGCATCGAAACGCTCCCGATACATAGGAATTTTCCCCGGTCCAAGGGCAAACACCTCGCGGTAACCATGGTCCCTGAAATGTTCTGCGGCTGCGCGGCCGATTTCGCGGTTGTCCGTAACAACCCGGGGAATCGGTAGTCCATGTTCCCCCAGGCCAAGGTCTACCAGCGGGATATTATGTGTTCTGAAATACTCAAGTGTTTCACGGCACTGCAAAAGAGCAATACACCCATCACCTTTCCAATCCTTTAGATACCCTTCGTTTGTGACGGGATCTTTAGGACAGTTCAGCTGCCATCCCGATTCGCGCGCAACTTCCGCGACTCCGCGATGGATGCGGTAATCGTACCACTCGAGTAACAGCATGATGTGTTTACGTTTAATCACGATGATGAACCTGATCTTTATACACCATATGAACTCAGCGACAAATAGATAGTTTTCCGGCCAGTTAATTTCGATCTTTTTTTTCGCTACGGTTCAAATCAAACGGTCCGGTCTGGAACCAGAAGAACACCTTGCCATGATGGTTTTTTTATTTTACGACCAAACCTCCGCAAAGGCAAAGGGCTGAAGGAGTCTGACCGTTATGTGGGGAAGTAGCACTTGCGACGGGAATGCCGCATGCAGATAGAAGTTTTGCAACGCAAGCGAACGGCTGTTCCGGGCCGCTTAACATCGGAAACCACTTTGGTCAGGCCGGGGTTTTTAGAGGCCGGGCACTGGCCGCGAGATTCTGCATTACGAGGCCCTCGATTCACCGAGTCTGACGGATCTAGCGCGCGGATTTCGGCGTACAGTCTTTTCGGGTTTCATTAATCTCGATATTAAGTTCAATAGCGTTGATTGATGAACTGGATGTCGTGTTGCATATTGTCGATCTTAGGTTCTTGGCAACGACGATCCGGCTCCGGTTTTGGGGCATCGTTTTCCGCTGGGGTTGAATTTGAATCCGACCTTCGGTATCGAAGGCGTGATCAGTGAATAAAGTTTAATGATTTGAGTGAATTTGATGAAGCATGAGGCAAGATATCTCGTCCCGGACATGTACACTGCCGATCCGTCGGTGCATGTGTTCAACGATAAACTGTATATATACCCTTCACACGACGTCGAAACGGGAAGCCCGGCAAATGACGACGGCGATCATTTCGACATGCGGGATTACCATGTGTTTTCCATGGAGGATATGCATGGCGAGGTAACGGACCATGGCGTTGCTCTGGATGTGAAGGATGTTCCTTGGGCCGTACGGCAGATGTGGGATTGCGATTGCGCCTGCAAGGACGGCAAATACTATCTGTATTTTCCCGCAAAGGATCCGGACGGGGTATTCCGTATCGGAGTCGCTGTCAGCGATAAACCCGAAGGCCCATTTAAACCGCAGGACGTGCCCATGCAGGGCAGCTATTCGATTGACCCATGTGTCTTTTACGATGCGGACGGATTCCACTATATGTACTTTGGCGGGTTATGGGGCGGGCAGTTGCAGAACTATCGTGATAACCAGGCAATCGAGCCTGGACACGAGCCTGCGGATGACGAGCCTGCCTTAGCTCCGCGTGCGGCGAAGCTCAGCAGCAATATGCTCGAATTCGATGAAGAACCACGTGAGGTGGTCATTCTCGATGAACAGGGCGAGGCCTTGAAGGCCGGTGATCATGACCGCCGGTTTTTTGAAGCGGCATGGATGCACACCTATCAGGGTCGATACTACTTTTCGTACTCTACCGGAAACACGCAAAAACTGTGCTACGCCGTGGGTGACAATCCGTATGGTCCCTTCACGTACAAAGGGGTCATTCTTACGCCCGTAGTAGGCTGGACCACCCACCATTCGATTGTGGAATACAAGGGAACATGGTATCTGTTCCACCATGACTGTGTACCCTCCGGAGACATCACCTGGCTCCGCAGCACGAAAGTGTGCGAGCTGAAATATAATGCGGACGGGACCATCCGCACTATCGATGGCGGCGGCACACAGGAACCGCTGAAGACACGCGATGAAAAGCATTCCAATCAAACGGTTGGCTCTTCGATTTGATTTTTTCCGGTTCAATCCATCAATGTGACTCAAGTGAGTCAAAGTCATAAGGGACGCGCACGGTTTTTTTTACGGGGAAAAGGGACGCATGGAACATTTTCATCAAAAACTGTCATTTCGTGAAAAGGTAGGATACAGCCTGGGCGATGGGGCCGCCAACCTGGTCTTTCAGGTGCTGATGGCGTATCAGTTTCTGTTTTTTACGAAGATTTTGGGGCTCAGTAATGTCGCGGCCGGATGGTTATTCTTCATCGGACGCTTTTTTGATGCATTTACCGATCCGGCGATGGGCTTTATTGCCGACCGTACCAAGACCCGGTGGGGCCGTTTCCGCCCCTGGCTCATCTGGTCGGCCCTGCCCTTTGCCGCCATATTCTGGCTGACCTTTACGAGTCCGGGGTGGTCGGCCTCGGGACAGACCGTCTATGGCTTCGTCATGTACTTCCTGCTAATGGCGGTCTATACGGTCAACAACGTACCGTACTGTGCTCTGAACGGGGTTATGACGGGAGATGTGGATGAACGTACGAGCCTGTCCACCTTCCGTTTTGCCACGGTCACGGTTATTACGTTTATCGTTCAGGGCATGACCCTGCCGCTGGTGGATAAATTCGGCCAGGGCAACGATGCCAAAGGCTGGTCGATTACGATGGGTATTTTTGCTCTCGTAACCGTTGTGCTCTTCGTTCTCTGTTTCTTATCGGTCAAGGAGCGGGTGGAACCCGATCCGGATCAGCAAGGATCCGCCCGGCAGGATATGCTCGATACCTTCAAGAACCGGCCGTGGGTTATTCTGTTTTCTTCCACGCTGATGATTTTCATTATGTTGGTTGTTCGGGGCGGATCCATGCCGCTGTTTATGGAGAAAATCGCTGATCAGCAGGCGTTGGCGGACCTTGTGGGCAATATGGGGCTTCAGCAGGTGGACGGTGTCGCTCCGACCGGTTTTGCCCGGATTCTGGATGCGTTCGGGTTTTTGCTTAAGCCGGATCATTCCAATGTGCCCAGTGTTGCCTACGGGATCTTCGGCATGCTGGGTACATTAACGATGTTTTTGGGGGTGCTGTCTTCCAAGCCGCTGTCGAAACTGTTCGGCAAACGGATGGTTTTCGTGGGCTCACTGGTGCTCACAACGGGGATTACAGTATGGCTCTACTTTATTCCGTCCACTCAGGTCCGGGCCATGATGTGGCAGAGTGCGCTTTGGGGACTGGCCTATGGTCCTACGGTCCCGCTGCTATGGTCCATGATTGCCGACTCGGCGGACTATTCCGAGTGGAAAACCGGTCGCCGTGCCACCGGCTTTACCTTTGCCGGCGTTGTATTTGCCCTTAAATTCGGCCTGGGTATGGGAGGGTTGATACAGGGGTGGATTCTCGATCTCTATGGCTATGATGGAGCCGAGGGAGTGGTTTTGACCGAGCGCGCCATTACGGGGGTACGCATCGCGGCATCCACGGCTCCTGCCTTGTTCATTGTTGCCGCCATTGCTATCCTGCTCTTCTACCCGATTTCCAAGGAGCTAAACTACCGGATCGGTGACGAGTTGGCCCGGCGCCGCCGGGAGCGGCGCGGTTCAGTCCCCGTAGGCAACGAAGCCGAGTCTCCTTCAGGCGCCTGATTATTTCTGGAGTATAAGGAGAAGACCTGTCGATGAAATACCATTCCGCCGGACTGATAATCCTGTTTTTCTGCAGCATCTGCTGTGGAGACGGGAAGCCGTTGAAGGAGGTGTTTTACCGCGATTTCCAGGTTGGTGCCGCACTGGGCGAGCGGTATCTGTTCCAGCCCTATAAGCAGAATGAAAAGGCCTTGCGTCTTCTGGCCCGGGAATTTAACTGCGTCACCTCCGAAAACCTAATGAAGCCGGCCTCGTTGCGTCCGGGACCGGGAAAGTTCAACTTTGACCGGGCCGACCAGTTCGTAAAGCTTGCTGAAAAACTGGACCTGGATATTGTTGGGCATGTGCTGGTCTGGCATGCCCAGACCCCGGATTGGTTTTTCGAGGATGAAGACGGGCGGCCGCTTTCGCGCGAGGCATTGATTGAGCGGATGGAGGATCATATTCATAAGGTCGTGAGGCGATACAAGGGGCATGTCAAATACTGGGATGTCGTGAACGAGGCCGTGGATGTCATTCAGGTTGAAGATCCGGAGCAACCGCTCAATCCCGACGGCTCACCCCGACAGATCCCCACGGCCATCTTCCGCAAATCCAAGTGGCTGGAAATCATAGGGGAGGATTTTATCGAACTCGCATTCAAGTTTGCCCACAAAGCGGACCCCAATGCCATTCTGGTCTACAATGACTATGGCATGACGGATCCGGTCAAAGTCGATTTTGTGGTGAAAAACATTGTTCGTCCTCTAAAACGCAAGGGGGTCCGCATTCACGCGGTCGGCATGCAGGGGCACTGGCATGTCGAAGGTCCCACGCCGGAAGAAATAAAGGAGGCCATCGAGAAGCTGGCCGCCGCGAAAGTAAAGGTGCATATCACCGAACTCGACCTGAGTGTACTGCCGCTGGCGTACGGTTACACGGGCGCGGACATCAGCAAGCGATACGAACTGCAGGACGAACTCAACCCGTATCGGGAGGCTATTCCGATCGACGTTGCGCAGAAGCAGGCTGAGCGATACCGGGCCATATTCGACATCTTCGAATCCCACAAGCGCGATGTGGAACGCGTGACCTTCTGGGGTATCTGCGACGGCGACTCATGGAAGAATGGATTCCCGGTGAGGGGCCGTACCGATTATCCACTGTTGTTCGATCGCAACTATGATCCTAAGCCCGCCCACGAGGCTCTGGTAAATAAATGATGATGCCGCGGCTTGGACAGATCGTGTTTTCGTTGATTACAGCAACCCTGCTGACGGGGTGCGATTCATTGCAACAACAACGATTTCGCGAAGTATACGTCGACGATTTCGAGATTGGAACGGCACTCGGTAGCGAGGATATGGGGCATGACTACATCTATCCCATGCGCAAGGATCCGAAGGAGCTGGAGATCATCGCCCGAGAGTTCGACTGCGTTACCCCCGAAAACCTCATGAAGTGGCAGTACGTCCATCCACGCCCTGGTTTCTACAACTTTGACCAGTCCGACGAATTCATGGATTTCGCCGATGCACATGGACTGGACGTAGTGGGGCATGTGCTGGTGTGGCATTCGCAGGTACCGGACTGGGTATTTCAGGGCGAAGAGGGAAATCCTGTTTCCCGCGACGTCCTCATTGAACGCATGCGTGATCATATCCACACGGTGGTGGGCCGCTATAAAGGGCGGATCAGGTACTGGGATGTCGTGAATGAAGCGGTCGACACGCGTATGGAGGAGGACGACTCGCTTCCCCCGGATGAAGACGGCAACCCGCAAAAGAAGTGCATCGCCTTCTACCGGAAATCGCCCTGGCTGGAAATCATCGGGCCGGACTACATCGAGCTCGCTTTCCGTTTTGCCCGTGAAGCCGACCCCGATGCGAGCCTGCTCTATAATGACTACAGCATGACCGATCTGGAAAAGACGCGGTTTGTTGCGGACATGGTCCGGAATCTCAAGGTCCAGAGTGTGCCGGTTGACGGCGTCGGGATGCAGGGTCACTGGCATCTGGAATATCCCGCCCGGGATGAGCTGCAGGATGCCATTGATATACTGGCTTCCGCCGGGGTCTCCGTTAGTATCACGGAATTGGATATCGGGGTGCTGCCCCGCTTTGAAAACGATGCCGGGGCGGATATCAACAATCTCGGCACCTACCGTTCTGAGCTGAATCCATATACCAACGGCGTTCCTCAGCAAGTAGAGCAAAAGCAGATTGAGAAATACCGGATGATTATGGAAGTTTTGCTGGAAAACCGGGAACACGTGGACCGTGTCACGTTCTGGGGGGTGTCGGATTTATACTCATGGAAGAATGACTTTCCCATACGAGGCCGGACGGATTATCCGCTGCTTTTCGACCGTCAAATGCAGCCGAAAGCGGCTGTCGATATGTTGAAAAAACTCCGCCGGGCAGATCGGTCTTCGACCCCGCTTGCCGAATAATGCGACTGAATCACGTCGTGATCAGTCGCTTTGCAGCAAAGGGGCGTGGAGAATCACGTTCCTTGAAATGACTGCAGATTCAAAATCAAGGATTTCGGGTTCATGAACGTTGATTGAAGTCCTCGTATATAGGTTTTACATTATGCAATGCGAAAGAGTGAGTGGGCGGTCGTTTCGCTATTGCAACCGGATCATGATGCATGAGCGCAGGTGGTTAGCGAAAGTTTTGAAAAATGGACTTACACTCTGGTGCTGAGGACAAACTAAACTGAGGTGATACATTTATGCACTCGATAGTGGAGGTTCCTGCTTTGAATGTTTTCTGTTCTTCCGGTGAGACGCAGACGTCTAACCGGGAGCAACCTGCCTGTCTTATTGAGGCAAAACCCGATACGCTGGAGATCGACGATAAACTATGGCAGGCATACCAATGGAAGGATGAGATCACATTGCGATGTGCATTGCTGGATGCAAGGGGCAGTATAAAAAAAGTAAGATATGATGGGGCCGGAGGAAAAGTGTACACCCTAAGGGTTGCTGATTTGGCTTATCGGAATAAGCATTGATGGCGCTTTTTTTCCGCAGCCCGGAACCGCTCTGCACCGGTCGTTTTGTAATCGGTCGTATGCTTTTTTTATAAAATCAGTTTATTTCAAAAACGGGATATCCGATTCATAATCTGTGGCTGAGATGGCCGGCGTTTATCGGCCGGCCTTTTTTTCGGGGCACTTCCTCCGGTTGATTAATTCGGGGCCGAGGCTGAAGTGTTGCGGTTCGATGGCGCGGCGGCCGATGGGAAAATAGATGGCCGCTTTTTCCTGCATACGGCGCCTATGTAGCCGAATCATACTACGCCGATTGCCGGGTTGATTTTCCGAAAGGGCCGGATCTGGTATGTTCGCTATGCGGATTCATCTGGGTCATGACTGGGAACGCGCAGCAAACGCAGTATGCTGAAATGAAGAAAGATCAAGGAGAGAATTTCATGAATACAAACCATGTCGCGTGCGGCATCGCCGCATTCTGCGCGGTTACATCTTCACTAAGTGCCAAACCGGTGGCATTTGACTATTTGGATTACCGCGGTGTGGACTCGTTTTATGAAGAGGCGAACGTAGAGAAAGGGGAGTACTACAATCCGATGCTGGCTGGATTTTATCCGGATCCGACTATCTGCCGGGTCGGCGCAGACTATTATCTGGTCAATTCCACCTTTGAATACTTCCCGGGCCTTCCGATCTTTCACAGCACCGACCTGGTAAACTGGGAGCAGATCGGCAACGTCATCCATCGCCCCGGGCAGCTCGACTACAAGGCCCCCAACATGAGCGCGGGCCTCTACGCCCCGGCCATTTCCTACCACGAAGGAACCTTCTACGTCATTTGCACCATGATTGAGGGGCCTGGTAATTTTCTGGTGACGGCGACGGATCCGGCCGGCCCGTGGTCCGATCCTGTTCCCTTGGATTTCAGCGGCATCGATCCCTCGTTGTTCTTTGATGATGACGGACGGGTATGGGTGGTGAACAACGATGATCCCGATGGCGAGCCGTTGTATGAAGGCCACCGCGCCGTGCGGATTCAGGAATATGATCCGAAGGCCCAGAAGATGGTCGGGCCGCGGCCGGTATTGATCAACGGCGGTGTCGACCTCTCCAAGAAGCCCATCTGGATCGAGGGACCGCACATCTATAAGCACAACGGCTGGTACTATCTGTGCTGCGCCGAAGGCGGGACCTGGACCGATCATTCGCAGGTGATATTCCGCAGCAAGAAGGTCGATGGCCCCTACGAACCGTGGGACCAGAACCCCATCCTGACGCAACGCGACCTGGACAGCAACGTCAAGGGTTCGGTGACCTGCACCAAGCATGCCGATTTGACCGTCGGGCCGGACGGCAACTGGTGGGCAGTCTTTCTCGCGGTGCG
>JBNKSB010000101.1:0-6939 GCA_050297095.1 Pontiella sp.
AGCATGGCTTCTGCGATATTCTGTGAAGTGGTTTGTTCCGCTCTGGTCGTTCTTGGATTGGCTACCCGCATCGCCGTTTTACCCGTCGTCTTCACGATGGGGGTAGCGGCATTCATCATCCATGCCGATGCCCCGTTGTTTATGGGTGGCGGCGCGGCCAAGGAACCGGCATTGCTCTATTTATCCGCGTTCGCAATATTGTTCTTTACCGGTGCCGGTCGTTTTTCGCTCGATGGCCTGATTGGAAAGCGATAACAGCTCGTTGATTGAATGGCCCGAAAAGACGCTCATCCGGAAGGGTTTGAACCGGATCCGGTCTCGTCAGGCTTAGGCTTGCGGTGGTGGGCGGCGAGAACGTCGTCGAGCTCCAGGCCGGTCAGTTCAGTGAGGGCGTTGAAGAGCGCATTGAAGACAAAAACCATGATCACCATGACCGGCACAAGCACGACCGTATTGCTCAGCCCTGTCATTTTGCCAAGCTCGGCGGCATAGGCTTCGGTTCCGGGATCGCTCTTCAGGACGATCTTCGCAAGAATATAGCTCAGCGCCGAAGAGAGAAACATGGCGGATGCAAAACCCCAGGTAAGGAAGACCAGCCGTTTTTCGAATCGCTCTTCATTCCCTTTTTCCCGCAAGGCCTGGTGCAGGCGCTCCACATCGAAGAGCGATTCAGTGAGCATGAGTTTCTTGATCAGCGGGAACGGGGTTTTGAGGGAGAGTACAATGAGAAGGCCCATGATAAGAGGAATGGCGGCTTCCTTGCGGGCAACCCATTCCGGCGGCAGTTCCAGGATGCCAAACACTCCGGTGAGCAGCACGCTGACCAACCCGATGATCGCCAGCACGTCGGCCTTGCGCTCGCGAATCAGCGTTTTTATCCCGTGTGTTACGGGAAAGGCGACTGCCACGACCAGCGCCCAAACGGGACCAAGGTATTTTTCCTTGCTCAGAAAAGTAAGGATGCATACAGGTATGACAATGTTGACCATCAAGCTCGTCAACGGGTTTTCCGGCTTGGTCTTTGCTTCTTTCATACAACCTCCAAAAGAGAAACAGGGTACGCCGACTCCCGGCATAAACCAACCGAAAAGCGGATTCGCATGCTTGCATTCCAGCCGGGAGAAAGGATGATGGGCAAGGTCAGGCGAAGGAGCATCTTATGAATTCATGGAGTATACTGGTTGGCGTTCTGCTAGGAGCAATCGGTGCGGGATATATTATCTATGGTCGAAAGCAGATGAACGCCATGGCGTTGATTTCAGGAATCCTGCTCTGCATTGTGCCCGTCTTTATCCATCACATCTGGCTCATGCTTCCCGTCGCGGCAGGATTGATGGTCCTGCCGCGTTATGTTGATTTCTAGCAAGCCATTGGAACGACCGAGGAACCGCCATGGTCCAAATGAAACAGGTTCTTGAAGCATGGGGACAACCCGAGTTTGAAAATGCCCTGAAATCGGCGATTTCGCGACTAGGCAACACGGACCTCCCCTTGCAAGCCGGTCTGGCCGCGGGAAGCTATGCACTGGATGCCCCGCTGAACGTGATGCTGATCAGTGCATCGGAACGGGCCGGCAGCATCGTGGCAAAGGTGGGAATCTTCTACCGCTCGCTCATGCCCGGGTGCGCCTGCGCCGGAGACCCTACCGTGGAGGATGAGCAAAACGAACACTGCACCATGCTTGTCACCATCGACAAAACCACGGCGGACGCCCACTTCGAATTGCTGGAGGAATAAGCGGGAAATATGCCCGGTTCCACGGTATAAGAAGGCGGTCAGGAAAACGACGGGAGGCAGCCATGTTTGAACGAACGGTATACGGACCGATTGAGTTTCTGGCCCCGGACCAAGACCTCAACAGCACCCTGGAAATCACGGGCATTAAAATCCCCAGCAATTCCTTCACCACCCATGTCTTCTTCGAAGAAATCACGGGTGACGACCTGGAAACGCTCATCAGGACATCAAACTATGCCGGTTCTTTCTCCTTTCCCGAAGATGCCGAGCAGGATGGCGGAAAACCTACGACGGTGCGATTCGATGTAACAAAAGCCATTCGTAAGGCCGAGCAAAGGATGCCCAACTTCCACATCACATTTCTCACGGAAACCCAAACGCCGCGAAACGAGGAAAAACTGTTCCGCTTTGAATCCCTTCACATCGAGCACCACGTTCCTGCCAATACCGATCTCGATATTTCCGCAAAAGTAACCTGAGGACTCGCGAGCAACCGGCAGGAACCACTTTAACGGACCGCATGGTCCGGATTATCGCATCCACTGCACCTTGACGAAGTTTTCCCCCGCAAGATAGGTCACGCTCGTTTCTCCGTTGTACGCACTGGAGAGCGCGGATCCGATCCCTCGGGCGAGATGAACCCCCGTTGTCGTAACCATTGCTCCGCTGGAATCCTCATCGATGTTCATGATGCGTTCCATCGGGTGGTTGGATTTTTCTTTCTGCTCCACGTTCTGAATCAGATTGAGAATTTCAACGCGGTGTCCGGCAAAGAAGTTGCCTTTCATCTCGATCTGTCCTGCCGGCAACCGGTCCGCAATACGCCGACAGGCGGGACACACCGACTTGCCGGCTTCTACGGGGGCTTCGTTCCAAACCCAACGTCCCTTCATATAGACAACCCCGCATTCGGTGCAGACCGTTGGGTCGGACAACTTGGTGCGGGAATGATAGGGATCGTGCTCTCGTTCCTTAACGAGTCGGTCTTTTCGGCCATATGAACCCTTATCCATAATCGACCTCCTCTCTTCTACAGGAATTGTATCCCTGCCCATCTAAAACGCAAGTATCTTGTAGGAAGCCGACTGAAACCTACCGCGAAAATATCTGGAATCAGTTCCCTTCCGGTTTTTCAGCTCCGGCGGCCAAACTCGGTGGAATTCCAAGGGATTCCGGATTATCGGGTTCGGAAGGATCAAAGGATCCCGCATCAGGCCGCAAATGCTTCGCCAACCCAGGCACTTCTTCCTTGATGCCCTCCACGACGCAACGGGCCAGCTCGTAGGCCCCGTAGATATTGTGGTGCGTATCGTCTTTCAGCGCCTTATCCTGGTTGGGAAAGCGGTTTGCCGGATAATGGACAAAGGCTTTGGTCGATCCCTCCGGCCCCATCGCGGCATAGAACTTCAGGCTCATGGCATGCAGGTCGATGACCGGCACCTTCTGTTCCTTGCCTACCTGCCGCATGGCTTCGGCATATTCCGTCAGGGTTTCCTGCGGCTTCCCCCCGCTCCAACGACGCCGTTCCATGGGGGTTACCAGCACGGGCTTGCCCCCCTTCTCGCGGACCCTGGAAATGTACTCTTCCAGCTCCTCCTTGTAGGTTGTAAACGGACCGGAACCGGCCCGCTTGTCCTTCTGGTCGTTGTGTCCAAACTGGATAAGGAGATAATCACCGGATTTAATCGAACTGAGAATCTTGTCCAAGCGTTTCTCCCAGAGGAAACTGAACAACGCCCGCCCCGATTCGGCATGGTTGGCGAACGCTACGCCGGAATCGAAAAACCGGGGAATCACCTGCCCCCATCCACACCATGGTTCAGACCGCTGGTCCGTCACCGTGGAATCCCCGGCAATGTAGACCGTGATCGCCTCCGGCGCGGATTCAATCCGGATGCCCTCGACGCCTTCGATTCCCGGCAGGAATTCAAGGGTTAGCAGATCATCCCAATGCGCAACCATGTTAGGTTTCGTTTCACGGCTGTTCAGTTTTACCCGATCACCGCCTTCGATCTCCGGTCGCCGGACATTCACGGTAAACTGGCGAATTTTGCCCTTCACATGATCCTGCTTCATCAGCATCAACCGCCGCGACTCGGCCTTGACCGTCGAGGCCGCCGCGGCTTCGGGGGTATCATAGCCCACGCTCACGGTGTAATTCCCTTCCGGAAGCTCAACCCCGAAGACATTCGGTTGATCCTCCATCCACCCAAAACCGCGGTCTTTTGTATATTCATGCCGCGATGACGCACGCGTAAACCCGTCCGGCAGCGTCCCCCCACCAAAATAATACTGCCCGACCGGCTTGCTTCCGGCACAAGCAACGCTTGCCAGCGAGACGGTTATGATTGCCAACCTTGCTATGGTTTGTGTCATGCGAGTCTCCTTCGTTTACTGAACAGGAACAGCTAAAACCGAGACATCATGGGTTGTCCGGATGCAATTCATGCCGGAACGGATACGCGGGCCGGCTTCAAACTCCAGGCATGGCGCGCTCATCCAGGCCCAGGGCGGAAAGCATGATGGTCTTGAGGTCGGCGTAGGCCTGTTCGAGATCGTCGTTGACGACCTTATAGGTATATTCGCCTGCGTGGTCCATCTCGGCCTTGGCATTATCGAGACGTTTTCGAATAACTTTTTCCTCATCGGTGCCGCGACCGCGAAGGCGCCGCTCCAGCTCTTCGAACGACGGCGGAGAAATAAAGATGTCCAGAAATCCGCGACGGATGGGATGGCGGGGGTCGAACCCCTCCAGCGACTCGCGCAGCTGCTTTGCACCCTGGACGTCGATGTCGAGCAGGACATGGTGTCCTGCATCCATTGCAAACAGGACGGTATCCTCGAGGGTACCGTAAAAATTCCCATGCACCTGGGCGTATTCCAGAAACTCGCCGTTCTTGACCCGCATCTTGAATTCCTTTTTCGAAAGGAAAAAATAGTGCACACCATCCTTCTCCTCGCCGCGCGGATTACGCGTAGTGCAGGAGACGGAATAGACGATTCGGGGAAACTCCGCCACAAGCCGGTCACACAACGTGCTCTTTCCCGCTCCAGACGGCGCGGAAACCACAATCATCAGCGGACGCGATGGGCGCGGAGTCAATGGTTCTTCCTTGATTAAACCATGGCTGTTTTCACTCACTGCAAACCCTCGTTCCTACTCAATGTTTTGCACCTGTTCGCGAATGCGCTCGAGTTCCGTCTTGAAATCCACGACATACCGGGTGATCTCCACCTCGTTGGCCTTGGAGCCGACGGTATTGATTTCGCGGAACAGCTCCTGGCAGAGAAAGTCGAGGGTGCGCCCCACCGGTTCGGTCGAACGCAGCAGTTGCCGAACCTGCTTGAGATGGCTTTTCAAGCGAACCAGCTCCTCGCTGATGTCGCACCGATCGGCAAACAGAGCCACCTCCCTGATCACCCGGTCATCGGCGGCCAAACCCTCAAGACCGGCTTCCTGCAGACGCTGATGAAGCTTTTCACGATAGGCGGCCACTACGCTCGGCGCCATCTTGCCGATGGCGGACACCATTCCGTCCAGCAGACCAATGCGTGCCCGCAAATCGCCTTCCAACGTCTTTCCTTCGGCAAGCCGCATCTTGGCCAATCCGCGCAAAGCGGCCTTCAACGCTTTCTCCAGCACGGACGAAACATGATCCACGTCCAGATTGGTTTGGTCGACCGTCACGATCCCCGGAATGCGGGTTAAGGCTTCCGCGCCAAGGTCGTCGTTCAACTTAAGCTTTCCCGCCGTCTTGCGGAGGCCTTGCACATACTGCTTCGCCAGCTTTTCATCGATGCTTACGGTGCCGGTGAACCCATCGGTAGCCTCCACCCGTACGATGCCGGAAACTCGGCCGCGCGTAAATTCTTCGCGTACCATGCCCTGAAGTTTTGCGTCGAGTGTCACCAGGTTGCGTGGCAGACTGATGTTGATATCGAGTTGCTTGCGGTTGACAGAACTAATCTCTACCACCACGCAGATTCCGGAGGACGAGGCACTCCCCTCGCCAAAACCTGTCATACTTTTCAACGCCATAGATGTCCCTTAAACTTGAATGACGTTACAGAATTTAGGATTTTAGAGGCCATGTCACGCATTTTGATCCATCAGGCTAGCGGTGAACCCGTAACGGAAAAGCTGATTCTTGCCGAGTCGCTGCCGGACCGCATGCGCGGCCTGCTCGGGCGTAGCACATGGCCGGCTGACTCCGGCCTGTTGATCCGCCCCTGCCGCAGCATCCACATGTGGTTCATGCGCTTCCCGATCGACGCCGCCTTTCTCGATGCGGACCTACGCGTGCTGAAGGTAATGCGAAACCTGCAACCATGGCAACTGGGCTGGGCGCCCCGCAAAACCCGTAGCGTACTGGAAACAGCGGCGGGTACACTCGACCACCTGCAAGCCGGCGACCGGTTGCAGGAAAAAGAGGACAGCAGCCACTCTTAAAGTGGTTCACAAGGCAAATGGCCACTCCAGGACAAGCTCCTGAACCCCAACTTGGAACTCGGCCTGAACCAGGCATTCCCCCTCCACGCCCGCATCTTTCCCCCCACATCAAAGTTTAGTGCAAACAATCAACATCAAAGAAAATTATAGCAATATTTCGAAATATTGCGTTAATGTCACAGTATCTAAAAATCGATTTCTAATCGATCGACCAAGGGCGGTAGCATGTCGATATGGAATCAAGGGGGCCTAAGGGGGATGAATAAATGCGGAAAATTCAAACAACCATTTTCCATGTTTCCCCCTTTAATACGGTGATAGGTGGAAAATGCAGGGCATTATGGTCATATGTGGAAAATTAACGGGCCGATTTTCCATGTTTCCCCCTTTAATATGGTAATAGATGGCCGAAGCGCAGCGCAGATAATTTTCGGAACGAAAATAATGACCGAAGGGAATGGTTCACATGTTTCCATCCCATAGGGGTGATATGTGGAAAATAGTCCACTAAACACACGGTTGGAACCAGATAATAAATGAAGAAACGAAAACTCATCCGAGTGTTTGCAATTTCGATCTCCATGCTGATTGGTGGATATCTTCTTGGTCATAAAACAGTCCAGGGAGGACGACCGATCACACTTGGAGAATACACAATGCACATGTCGCCAGACGAGGCGAACTCTGTTTCTGAAGATGATCTAATCGTAAACGGTCACCCCTTAATGATCATGACCATAACCCATACATTC
>JBNKSB010000102.1:0-46792 GCA_050297095.1 Pontiella sp.
AAATAGGCCTCGCGTACGAGGGCGCGGACTTCCGCCATTTCGGCGATTCGCTCGGCGATGATGTCGCGCGCACATTGCAGGGCTTCCTCGGCGGTTTTAACTTCCTTCTCTTCGTTGATGAAGGAGACGGCTTCGGCGTCCGGCGTGCCCTGACCCTGCTGCCAAATGAGTTCAGCCAGCGGCTCGAGCCCCTTTTCCTTCGCGATGGTGGCGCGCGTGCGGCGCTTGGGCTTGTAGGGGAGATAGAGGTCTTCGAGGACAGTCTTCGAGATACACTCTTCAATCTTTAGCCGGAGATCGTCGGTCAGCTTGCCCTGTTCCTCGATCGACTTGAGAATCGTCTGACGGCGCGCTTCGAGCGAGTTGTAGTAGGTCAGCTTTTCCTGGATGTCCGAGATCTGGACTTCATCGAGGTTGCCGTGGGCCTCCTTGCGGTAGCGGGCAATAAAGGGAACGGTGTTGCCTTCGGCAAACAGTTTCGCAACGGCGGCTACCTGCCGGGCGGAAATATTGAGGTCCTTCGAGGCCAGCGGAACGGGGTCAAAGAGAGGTGCTTCTGTTGTCATAAACCGGGTTTTCCTATTGTGAAATCGAGCACAAGAGAGTCTAAAAACAAGCAAAAGGAGTCAAGTTTGGGGAGAAAAATCCTGAGGGGGTACTCTGCAAAATCAACCGGTTAAGTATCGTGTTTCATGTGATTTCCTGCCGGATTATTCCGAGCTGCGTAATCGTTTCGATGTCTTTGGCCGTCCCATTGCCTTTCGGAATTTTTAATGGTGGATAGGGCTTGGTCCTGGCGGCGCAGGCGTTCAGTAGAAGTAAGGCGCAGATTGGCCCGGATCAGGGGAATACCAATTCCGTATGCCTCCGCTTCTTCATGAACATTCGATATTTTTCATGCCTACATTTTTTTTGGAGCGCGGAGGGTGAGGGTGCGGTTGAAGACGGGCTTATTTGGATTGTGGTCAAGGTCGGCGCAGAAGTAGCCGACGCGCTCGAACTGGAAGCGCGTGCCGGGCTCCACGGTGGCAAGCATCGGTTCAAGTTTGGCGGTGATCACTTCCAGCGAATCAGGATTGAGGAAATCCTTGAAATCCTTCTCCTTGTCGCCTAGCGGGTTTTCGACCGTGTAAAGCCGCTCGTAGAGGCGGACCTCGGCGTCGACGGCGTGTTTTGCGGATACCCAGTGGATGGTGCTGCGGACCTTGCGGCCGTCGGGGGCGCTGCCGCCCTTCGTTTCGGGATCGTAGGTGCAACGCAGTTCGACCACGTTACCATCGGCGTCCTTGATCACTTCATTGCAGGTGACGAGATAAGCCCCACGAATGCGAACTTCCCGTCCGATGGTGAAGCCCTTGAATTTGTTGGGCGCATCGTCCATGTAGTCGGTGCGCTCGATCCACAGTTCGCGGCTGAAGGGCACCTTTCGTTTACCTTCCTCTTCCTTCTGCGGATGGTTCGGAACCTCGAATTCCTCGGTGAGGTCTTCGGGGTAGTTTTCGATCACGACCTTGATTGGATCGACTACGGCCATGGCGCGCAACGAATTTTCGTTGAGGTCGTCTCGGACAATACTTTCGAATAGCTCGATTTCGGTAATGCCTTCAAACTTGGTGCAACCGACTGTCGCGCAGAGTTTCTTGATGGCTTCGGGAGTGAAGCCACGGCGGCGCATCCCGCAGAGGGTTGGCATGCGGGGATCGTCCCATCCACTGACGCGGCCCTCGTTGACCAACTGCAGCAGGCGGCGTTTACTGAGCACGATGTAGGTCAGGTTCAGCTTCGAAAACTCGTACTGCCGCGAATGGAATACATCCAGTTCCTCGAGAATCCAGTCATAGAGCGGGCGGTGCACCTCGAATTCCATGGTGCACATGGAGTGGGTAACGCCTTCGATGGAATCTTCGATGCAGTGGGCGAAGTCATACATGGGATAGATGCACCACTTGTCGCCGGTGTTGTGGTGGGAGGCGTGTTTGATGCGGTAGATGGCGGGATCGCGCATGTGCAGGTTCGGGGAGGACATGTCGATCCTGGCACGCAGCACGTACGTCCCATCTTCGAACTCGCCATTTTTCATCTTTTCAAAAAGTTCGAGGTTTTCCTCTATGGAACGGTTGCGGCCCGGCGGTTCCTTTCCGGGTTCAGTGGGGATGCCGCGGTGGTCCTTGAACTCGTCCTTGGAAAGTTCGCAGACGTAGGCTTTGCCCTTCTTGATCAGGCGCACGGCGTATTCGTACATCGTGTCAAAATAGTTTGATGCCCAATAGACGTGGTCGCCCCAGTCGTAGCCGAGCCACTTGATGTCGTTCTGAATGGCACGCACATATTCGTCGTCTTCCGCTTCGGGGTTGGTGTCGTCGAAGCGCAGGTGGCAGCGGCCGTTGTATTTTTCGGCCGTACCGAAGTCGAGATAGATCGCCTTTGCATGGCCGATGTGGAGATAGCCGTTGGGTTCCGGCGGGAAGCGGGTCACCACTTCGGTGCGCTTGCCGGACGCGAGGTCGGCATCAATGATGTCGTGGATAAAATTGGTCGTCTTGACTTCTTCGTTGTTCATGGAAACGTATTCCGTAGTGCGTTTTTAGCGGCTTTTCCACCCGTTGGAAAAGACCCGCCTTTTATGGGCGATTCGCGGGAGCAGTTCAACCCTTTCGGCATGCAAAACAAAAGGCCGGCAGGTTGTGGAGCCTGCCGGCCTTTTTTTAGGGCAAGAAGGGGTTAGCGGAACTTGATCGAGCAGCCTACCGCTTTGGTTTCGGGTTTCTCGACCGGTTGTCCGGCCAGCAGGGCCTCCAGTGCATTTCTCAAGTATGCTTCGCCCCCTTTCTTGGGCACGCGTCCGCCTTCGCTGACTGCCCCCTTGTAGGCCAGTTTTCCTTCGGCATTAAAGAGGAATACATCCGGGGTCTTGCTTGCCCCGAAGTGGCGGGCGACATCCGACGTGGAATCCACCACGTAGGGGAATGCATATTCCTGCTTTTCAGCCATTTCTTTCATGCCGTCAAAGTCATCCACCGGATAGGCCGTTGGATCGTTGGCATTGATGAACACGATGCCAAATCCCTTTTTCTGATACTCGTTCCCAATGGCGACCATTTCCTTTTGCCAGGCTTTCACAAAAGGGCAGTGGTTGCAGGTGAAGATGACCAGCGTACCTTTTTCACCTTTGTTGCTATTGATGGTCGTCTGCATTCCATCCACGTTTTCCATTTTAACATCTCCGTCAGGCATGGCCGCGCCGATGTCCAGCGCGAGGGCCGGCGTTGCAACGGTCAGTAGACCGAGTAGTAAAACTCCGGTTATGTCGTGTCGTTTCATGCTATTGCTCCTTTCATGGGCTTAACAACGGTGTGATGGTATCTATGTATTCCTGAGCGCTCCGTTTGCCCTGCCATTCCGCCACCAGGGTTCCGTTTGCATCAAAGAAAAAGGAGGCTGGCAGCGCACCGGTCCAGTTCGTGGAGAACATCTCTATGAACTCCTGGTTCAGTTCCGTGGATACCAAGCTTCCAACCGGCGATTGCTGCTCCTGAAGAAATTGGTTGACCTTATCCAGATCGGTGTTGGGATTATCCGCCGAGACTAGGAGGAGTTGCAGACCGCTTTTTCGGGTTTCTCGGTAGGCCTCCAGCAGTTCAGGAAACTCTTTGCGGCAGGGATCGCACCAGGTGGCCCAGACATGCACCAGGGTCAGCGGGGCGGTGGCGCTCCGGATCGATTCCTCAATCTGTTGCGGCGTGGCCGGTGTGCCGGTGGGCGGTGGAGAGCAAGCCGCAAGACATGCGGTAAGCATTGATAGGGTCAATAGTTGTTTGATTCCTTTGATCATAAGCTCGGTTTCATCCCCTTGACATGCCAGGCAAATACGACTTTATTGGTGCCAATTCAAATACAACAAGAGACATCATGAAAATTGCCACGTTCAATGCCAATTCCATTCGATCCCGATTGCCGATCATCCTGCAGTGGCTTGCAGCCCATCAGCCCAATGTGCTCGGGATTCAGGAAACGAAAGTGCAGGACGACGATTTTCCGATAGAGGCTTTTGAGGACGCGGGGTGGCACGTCGTATTCAAGGGGGAAAAGTCGTACAATGGCGTAGCGCTGATCTGCAAGAGCGAGCCGGAAGAGGTCCGGTTTGGATTCAATGACGGCGGGCCGGCGGATGAGACTCGGTTGATCCGCGCTGTGGTGGATGGTGTTTCGGTGGTGAACACCTATGTTCCGCAGGGGAGGGCTATCGATCATGCGATGTACAAATACAAGTTGCGCTGGTACAAGCGCCTCAAGAAACTGTTTGAACGCGAATATTCTTCAGATCAGCCGGTGGCGTGGATCGGCGACATCAATATTGCGGTAGAACCGATTGACGTATCGAATCCAGATAGTCACAAGAACGATCCGTGCTTTCATGTCGATGCGCACAACGCATTTCTGGAAACCTGCTCATTCGGATTCGAAGATGTCTTTCGCAAGCACCATCCCGGCGAGGAGCTGTATTCCTTTTTTGACTATCGGGTTAAAAACGCGGTGGACCGGAACATAGGCTGGCGAATTGACTATGTACTCGCAACGCCGCCACTGGCCGAAAAGAGCGTTTCGTGCGAGATCGATCTGGAGCCGCGCCGGATGGAAAAGCCGTCGGACCACGCCTTCATGATTGCCGAGTTTGATATGTAACGGGCAATGCTATCGTATAGAGGACGGAAGCTTTTGCTATTCAGAGCTGCTCGATTGAGTATCCTTTGGCCCTAAGCAGTTCCAGCAGCCCCTTCTTTCCGGCCAGGTGGGCCGCACCGACTACGACCATGTATTTTTTCTCTTTGTCAGCCATGCAATCGAGTTTGTCTGCCCAGGTTTTGTTTCGGTCGGTAACGAATTGCTCATACAGGTTCGGATAATCTTTGAAGCTTTCCTTTACCAACGCATTCAACTTGTCAAGATTACCCTTTTTCCACGCTCCAAGCATGTCATCCATCATGGTTTCGATTTGTTCAAGTTCCTTGAGGGCATGTTTCGCGAAAGCATTCTGGTTCCCTTCCGACAGGGCGTCGAAGAGGTTGATCTGGAACTCCACGGTTTCGAGTCCAATCTCCTTTTTCCCATCGGCCAGGGCTTTGCGGTGGAAATATTGGTCAAGGCCCATGTTCGGATTCAGCCCCATGGCCATCATGCGAACCTCCATCAGTGTCATGAGTGCAAACCAAGGCTTGAATTGCTGCATGGCTTCGGGAGGGAGCCCTGACTCGGCCAGCTTCTTTTCCAGCGTTGCGTACAGGTCGGGATCCAGTTCGTTTTCAAGGGTCTTCCCCGCCGGGAGCATTGCTTTCTGAAGCAGGAGTTGTTGCGATTCCGCCGTCAGCATTTTAGTGATGTCCGTCTCAAAAATCAGCGTGTCGCTGTTTGCATAGGCCTCTTCGATGGCGGGGTCGAGCGGGTAGTCCGACGCTTTCAGGAGGTGGACCGATCCCTGAAGATAGAATGTCCCCCGCTCGGACGAAGCCTTCCAAAGGCAGTTTTCAGCCGATGCAGTTGCCGAGAGCAGCACAAGAGCCAGAAAAGAGTGGATGTACTTGTAGGAAATTTGTCTTTGATTCATCGCAGCTCCTTGGTTTTGGGGACATTCTACAGTTTTCGGTGGTTGCGGGAAGCTCTAACGAAAGCCTGATATTGTAAAACCTTGCCTCCCTTGAAACAGGAAATATAATCCTCCACGTTCTGTGAAGACATTTAACAGGCTAAAAGAAGGGAGCATGAAATGAGCGTGGATAAAATCATTGGTACGGTGCAGAACCTGCTGGTTACCTATGGCGGCAGGGTTGTCGGGGCGATCCTTGTCCTGATCATCGGTATGTGGGTAGCTAAGGCGATCAAGAATGGAATTGTAAAGGTGATGAAAAAAAGGTCGGTCGATCCCTCCTTGATTTCATTTCTTTCCTGCCTTGGCCATGTTGCCTTGCAGGTGTTTGTGGTGATTGCCGCCTTGGGCATACTCAACATTCCAACGGCGTCGTTTGTCGCCGTTCTTGGTGCCGCAGGTCTGGCGGTTGGTTTGGCATTGCAGGGTTCGCTTTCCAATTTTGCGGCCGGGGTGCTGATGATCATCTTCAAGCCGATCAAGGTGGGTGATTTTGTCGAGGCCGGTGGAGCTGTCGGCAGCGTCGAGGAGATCGGGATTTTTACAACGGTCCTGAAGTCGCCCGACAACAAGCGGATCATCGTGCCGAATTCAGGGGTAACCGGAAGCAACATCACGAACTTCAATGTCAACGGTACGCGGCGCATCGAGATTGTGGCCGGCATCAGCTACGACGACGATATCGACAAGGCGAAGGCCATTCTCAACGAAATCGTTTCCTCCGATGCGCGTATCCTCAAGGATCCGGCTCCGCAGGTTGCCATGAGCGCCATGGCCGACAGCAGCGTCAACTTTGTCGTGCGGCCGTGGGTCAAGCCCGAGGACTACTGGGGCGTCTTCTTCGATACGACCGAAACCATCAAGAAAAAGTTCGACGAAGCGGACATCACCATTCCGTATCCCCAGCGCGACGTGCACATCTACGAGCATAAGAGTCAATAGGGAGACATTCAACTGGATTAATCCAAGCCGGAAGCAAGAACGCTTCCGGCTTTTTTGTTTCCATATGATCGCTTGAAAGCTGTTCCAAGCCTTTATACGCTCAGTTCAATCAACGCAGGGTTAAACAGAAAGGATATGCAAATGGAAAATTCAACGAACGTTGTCACGGACGCGGCTTCCGCTGTGCTTGATAAATACAGCCAAGCCGTAGATACGGCGCAAGATATGGGCGTTAAGTACGGAATGAAGTCTCTCGGGGCCATTGCGATCCTGATTATAGGGATGTGGGTGGCCAAGCTGGCCAAGAAGGTCGTCGTGAAGCTGATGCAAGGCAGCAAGGTTGATCCAACGCTGATTTCGTTTGTATCAAGTCTGGCCCATGTGGCCCTGCAGGTATTTGTGGTGATTGCCGCCATGGGCGTACTTAACATTCCAACGGCGTCGTTTGTTGCCGTGCTGGGTGCCGCCGGTCTGGCCATTGGTCTGGCCTTGCAGGGCTCGCTGTCGAACTTTGCGGCCGGAGTGCTGATGATTATCTTCAAACCTTTCCGGGTTGGGGAACTGATCGATGCTGGCGGGGTTCTTGGAACCGTGCGGGAGATCGGTATTTTCACGACGGTGATCGATACGCTCGACAATCGGAAAACCATCGTTCCAAATGCAAAGCTGACCGACGACAGTATTACAAACTATTCGGCCAACAACACGCGCCGTGTCGATCTGGTGGCGGGCATTAGTTATGGCGACGATATCGATAAGGCTCGGGCCGCGATTGAGGCCGCACTGGCTGAGGTTCCCGGAATTCTCGAGAATCCGAAGCCTGATATTTTTGTTTCGGAAATGGCGGACAGCAGCGTCAACTTCGCCGTACGACCCTGGTGCAAGCCGGCAGATTACTGGGCGGTATATTTCGGGGTTACCGAGGCCATCAAGAAGCGTTTTGACGCGGAAGACATTACCATTCCGTTTCCGCAGCGGGATGTTCACCTCTTCGAGCACAAGGGCGAATAGCCCTTCGTTCATCCAGGCCCTAAGGGAACCGCCGCGAAGGATGTACCATGCGGCGGTTTTTTTTTGCCGGTGTCCGGGAAGCTACATGTTGGCGACGACGCTGTCGGCAAACTCGGAGCAGGACAGCAGGGTGGCGTCTTCCATCAGATAGGCGAAGTCGGCCGTAACCGTTTTGTTGCGGATGGTCGTATCAACCGCTTGAAGCACCAGGTCGGCCGCCTCGCTCCATGGTAGGTAGCGCAGAAGCATTTCACCGGAGAGGATCAGCGAGCAGGGGTTGGCTTTGTTCTTTCCCGCAATGTCGGGCGCGGTGCCGTGGGTGGCTTCGAAGACGGCCTTGCCATCCTGATAGTTGATGTTGGCGCCGGGGGAGATGCCGATCCCGCCTACGCATGCCGCGAGGGCGTCGGAGGCATAGTCGCCATTGAGATTCAGGGTTGCAATCACATCATAGTCCTGCGGCTTGAGCAGGATATTCTGTAGGAAGGCATCGCAGATGCAGTCCTTTACGACCACGTCTTCGCCGGTGTGCGGGTTGACAATTGTGTAGACCTTCTCCGTCCCGTGGAAGACCGCCCCGAATTCCTCTTCAGCCAGTTCGATGCCCCATTTCAGAAACGCGCCTTCGGTAAACTTCATTATGTTGCCCTTGTGCACGATCGTTACCGATTTCCTGTTGTTATGGATGGCGTATTCAATGGCGGCACGGATCAAACGCTGGGAGCCGCTCTTGGAGACCGGCTTGATGCCAATACCGGAATCTTCCGGGAAGCGTATGTTGCTCACGCCCATTTCGCTTTGCAGGAAGTCGATCACCTTTTGAACCTCGGGCGAGCCTTCCGCCCACTCGATTCCCGCATAGATGTCTTCCGAATTTTCGCGGAAGACGACCATGTCGACGAGTTCAGGGTTATGGACAGGGGAGGGTACGCCATTAAACCATTTCACCGGGCGTTGACAGGCATAGAGATCGAGTTGCTGGCGAAGGGTGACGTTGAGGCTACGTCGTCCGCCACCCACGGGGGTGGTAAGCGGGCCCTTGATTGCCACGCGGTAATCATCAATTGCCTGCAGGGTTTCATTCGGCAGCCAGGTGTCCGCACCATAGACGTCGTTGGCTTTTTCGCCGGCATAGATTTCCATCCATTGGATTTTGCGTTGACTGCCATAGGCTTTGTTGACGGCCGCATCGATGATCTTGATCATGGCCGCGGTAATTTCAGGGCCGACTCCGTCCCCTTCGATATACGGGATAATGGGCTTGTCGGGAACATTGAGGTGCCCGTATTCGCGCATGGTGATTTTTTCGCCTTCGGGAACCTTGATTTTATCATAACCCATGAGCCTGCCCTCCAATTCAATCCTACAATTAAGAATAGGTAATAAATATGATAATCATATCATTGTAAAGTTTTTGGTGCCACTCGATTCGATCGTTAGGAGCCGTATTGGTTGCGTATCCGTTCCAGCAGTTCATCCCTGCCAGCAACTCCTCCTTCTATTTGGAGGTTGTAGGCTTCCCTAAGGATTCTGCCCATCTGTCGGCCTTCGCGGATGCCCATGGCGATCAGGTCATGTCCATTTACCCATGGTTCAGGCAATGCCGGTTCGTTTTCCATTTCGGTTATCTGGTTTTGCAGGAACTCGTAATTATCGAGCATTTGATGCGAGCCAAGGCAATCAAGCCGATGCAACTCCAGCTCGAGGCCAAAGGTTTCGGCTCCGATCAGTCGGCGCAGTTTCGCGGTACGCATATCCTGTACGTTCATGAAACGCATGTGTCCGCGAATGGCCTCGACAATGTGCTTTCGCTCCTTGTTGGGGAATTTAAGCCGCATCAGAATATCGTCTGCCATCTGGGCACTTTTTTCGGCGTGGCCGTCGAAACGAATGCGCGGCTTTCCGTCGGTTCCGGGGCCGATGCGCGCAGTCGAGGGCTTGCCGACATCATGCAGCAGAACGGCGTAGGCCAGCTCCCGGTGCGTGTAGGCCGGTGCCGGTTCGCGATTCTTTTGCATGAGATTGAGCATGAGAACGGTGTGTTCAAAAACATCGCCTTCGGGATGGAATTGCGGCGGTTGTTCCTGTCCGACCATGGGGATGATTTCGGGGAGAATGTGTTTGAGCAAATCGCTTTGGTGAAGGTGGAGAAGGGCATCGCCAGGGTTGATACTTTCGGTCAAGGTCCGCGTCAGTTCCGATTCGATGCGTTCTGCGCTGATTCGCCGGATCAGCTGCGCCATCCTTTGGATGGCCGCATCGGTTTCCTGCTCGATTGAGAATCCGAGTGTGTGGGCAAACCGAATGGCGCGCAACATGCGGAGATGATCCTCCTGATAGCGCTCTTCCGGATTGCCGATGGAGACAATACGTTTCTGTTCAAGGTGTGCCTGCCCTCCAACATAGTCGTACAGCGTCTCCGAGAGGGGATCGTAGAACATTCCGTTGATGGTAAAATCACGGCGGAGGGCGTCTTCCTTTGCGGCGCAGAAATGTATGGTTTCCGGATGGCGGCCATCTATTGTTCCGGCTTCCTTGCGGAAGGTGGCGACCTCAACCGTCTCCTTCCTGTCAACCACTGCAATCACTCCGAATGCCTTTCCAATAGGAATGGTTTTAGGAAACAACTGCTCAACCTCACCTGGTTTGGCACTGGTGGCAACATCGTAGTCTTTGGGGGTTCGGCCCATTAGTTCATCGCGGACACACCCGCCTGCAAAGAATGCTTCATGTCCATGTCGTTGCAATGTTTCAACGACATTGAGGGCGATTTTTTTTTGTTGGAGTATTTCACTCATATTTAATTTACCCGCTCGCAAATGAACTCTAGACTCCATTCGATGTCGAAGGAAAACGATAAAGGAATTCAGAATGAGAAAAATCGCTTTTACATTTATCCTGCTTGCAGCCTTCGCTTTGTCGACATGGGCTCAATTCAGCGACCCGTTCACTGTCGACGTGCAGGTGTTGGATAATGAAGTGCAGCTGGATGTAGACATTCCTGAGAATCACTACATCTATGCGGATCACTTTGAGGTTGCTGATGCGCTCGGTAATCTGCAGGACGCCTTGGAACTACCGGAAACGGGATCGATCGAGGATCCTGAAACCGGCAACCCGAAACCGGTGTACGACCAATCTTTCAACGCCGTTTATTCATGGCATCCCGCAGATGGCGGTGCCGGGATTGTTCATGTGAAGTATCAGGGTTGCAACGACGAAACTTGTTTCCTCCCGCAGGACAAGGAAATCGTGATCGATCCAGCTGCAGTGGCAGAAAAACCAACAGAAAAAGTCGAGCCCGAAACGGAAACAGATTGGCAGTTGGCCCTTCGGAAATTTGCAGTAAAGGAGAGCGCAGTGGGCTATCTAGGGGCTTCCGATTTCATTACTTTTCTTGATCGCGCCGAAACGGGGATTTCTCCGACGGACCCCAGTATATTTCATCTGTTTTTGGCCGATCCTGTAGCGTTTGTGCGCGAGAAGGGATTGGTCGTAACGATATTGTTCATTCTCATTGGTGGATTGGCACTGAACCTGACTCCCTGCGTGCTACCCATGGTCCCAGTCAATCTGGCTATCATTGGGGCGGGAGCACAGGCCGGTTCGAAGGGGCGGGGTTTTGCTCTTGGGTCTGTTTATGGATTGGGTATTGCCTTGGTCTATGGATTGCTCGGTGTGATCGTGGTCCTTACGGGATCGGCATTCGGAACGATTCAGGCCAACCCATGGTTCAATTTGGTGATAGCCTTGATCTTCGTGGTGCTGGCATTGGCCATGTTCGATGTCATACATATCGATTTTTCCCGCTTCCAATCGAAACTGGGTAGTGGAGAAAAGAAGTCCGGCAGTTTCCTTCTGGCGATTTCCATGGGCTCGGTTGCGGCCTTGTTGGCCGGAGCCTGCGTGGCTCCCGTCGTAATAGCCGTTCTCTTGCTAGCCACCAATATCTACGAAGCCAACAGTATCGCCGGGTTGTTGCTTCCATTTGTGTTGGGGATTGGTATGGCGTTGCCATGGCCTTTTGCCGGTGCGGGACTTTCCTTCCTTCCCAAGCCCGGGAAATGGATGGTGTACATCAAATACGGATTTGCGTTGGGAATCATCTTTTTTGCACTGTATTACGGCCACCTTAGCTATCAGGCATTCCATTCGGTCGAGATCTCCGATATGCAAGGCGAAGGCCACTTGGTCATCGACGGAAGCACCAACGAGGGGTTTGCCGATGCGTTGCTGGATGCGAAAAAGCAGGGGAAGCCAGTCTTTATCGATTTCTGGGCCAGTTCGTGCAAAAACTGCAAGGCGATGGATAGGACGACCTTTAAGGATGAGATGGTACGGTCGCGCATGGAAGACTATGTTTTCATCAAATACATTGCCAATGAACTGGAAGGCTCGCCCTCGACCAAGGCCGTTATGGAGTATTTCGATGTGCAGGGATTGCCAACCTTTGTCGTCCTGAACGGTTCGGAATAGGAACCGAACCCCCATATTGCATAAAAAAGCCTCGGCTGTACCGAGGCTTTTCTTGCGTGCGGGCTAAGTCGTCTTCCTACGCTGTCTTTTTCTCCTTGTCGGCCTCGTCCACAATCTTGAGTCCTTCACGGGGATGAACGCCGTGCTCAACCATGTCGCGCGTGATGGTGCAATGCGTCACATCGTTGCGCATAGGGATTTCGTACATGATATCCAGCATTAGATGTTCAATGATGGCACGCAATCCGCGGGCACCGGTCTTGCGTTTAATGGCCATGTCGGCCAGCGCGTGAAGGGCTTCCTCATCAAACTCGAGTTCAACGCCATCCATTGCAAGCAACTTTTTATACTGCTTCACGATGGCATTCTTCGGTTCGGTGAGAATGCGGATTAGCTCGTCTGCAGTCAATTCGTCGAGTTTGGTCACCACCGGCAAGCGGCCGATGAATTCGGGAATCAGTCCGAACTTGAGCAAGTCTTCGGATTCGACGTTCATCGTGACAAAGTTAGGTGAAACCTCTTCCGTTTGGGCCTTGCCGAAGCCAATGCTCTTTTTATCGACTCTGCGCTTGATGATCTCCTCGATACCAACGAAGGCACCGCCGCAGATAAACAGGATGTTGGATGTGTCGATTTCGAGATATTCCTGCTGTGGGTGCTTGCGACCGCCTTTGGGCGGAACGCGGGCCACAGTACCCTCAATGATTTTCAGCAACGCCTGCTGCACGCCTTCGCCCGATACGTCACGAGTCAGGGATACGTTGTCGGTGCGCCGGCCAATTTTATCGATCTCATCGATATAGATGATGCCGCGTTGGGCGCGATCAATATCAAAATCGGCGGCTTGCATGAGCTGCAGCAGAATGTTTTCAACGTCTTCACCCACATAGCCAGCCTCGGTTACGGTGGTGGCATCGGTGATGGCGTAGGGCACGTTCAGCGAGCGGGCCAGCGTCTTTGCCAGCAGGGTTTTCCCGCTACCGGTCGGGCCAATGAGTAATACATTGCTTTTGTCGATTTCAATGCCGTCATCTTCCAGCTGTGCGAACATGCGCTTGTAATGATTGTGCACGGCGACCGCCAGAACCTTCTTGGCGGTATCCTGGCCCACCACGTAATCGTCCAGTTTTTGTTTCAGCTCGTGTGGACTGAGCACGCCGATTTCCTGGGATGTCGTCGGCTCGTCATCCCGTTCCGTGAATTGGTGGCCCAGCAGGGCGTCGCACAGACCGACACATTCATCGCAAATGAACACGCCGGGGCCGGCAATCAGCCTTTTGACTTCCTTTTCGTTCTTGCCGCAAAAGGAGCATTCTGGAGGAGTGTGCTTGTCCGACATGGGATTTCCTCGTTACTTTGCGTGTTCCACGACTTCGTCGACAAGGCCGTAGCTTACGGCCTGCTCAGCAGACATGAAGTTATCACGGTCCGTATCTTTTTCCAAGTCCTCAATGGAGCGGCCGGAATGATTGGCCAGAATTTCATTGAGGATTTTTCTAATGCGCAGGATTTCCTGCGCCTGGATATTAATGTCCGTGGCCTGACCCTGGGCACCGCCAAGCGGTTGGTGGATCATGATGCGCGCATTGGGCAGGGCATAGCGCTTGCCTTTTGCGCCGGCTGCCAGCAAGACAGCTCCCATGCTCGCGGCCTGACCCACGCAATAGGTGGTAATGTCGCATTTCAGGAACTGCATCGTGTCGTAGATGGCCAGCCCTGCCGTAACGACCCCTCCGGGGGAGTTTATGTAGAGATTGATATCTTTCTCCGGGTCTTCGCTTTGCAGGAACAGCAACTGGGCGATCACCAGATTTGCAACCGTGTCGTCGATTTCAGTGCCTAGAAAAATGATACGCTCCTTCAGGAGCCGGGAATAGATGTCGTACGAACGTTCGCCGCGTCCGGTTTGTTCAACAACGACGGGTACAAGCATTTGCGCCTTCTCGTTCATTTCGCTTCCTTTATTATATTTGTTGGTATTACGACTATTGGGTCAATGAGCTTTTTCATCAACCCAATAATCCAACCATCCAGCCTTTCGGCTCTGGGGAAAGCCTACTTGATTTTGGCGTTTTCGAGCATGTAGTCGAGCGCCTTGTTGAAACGGATCTGTTCGCCTACGCTGGCGATGGAGTCGTTTTTCTCCATTTCATTGCGGAGTTCACGTGCATCCTTCCGCTGGCGGATGGCCATCGTCGCAATTTCTTCGTCGATCTCGTTTGCCGAAGCTTCCATCTTCAGTTCGGAAGCAATTCCCAAGCCAATGTAGCGAAGCTTGACGTTCTCCAAGGCACGCTCTTGGGCTTCCTTGAGGATTTCTTCCTGTTGTTCAGCAATCTGCTCTTGTGTCTGGCCCGCCATCATGCGGCGCTGGGCAATGTCGTACATGACATTGCGGGTCTGTTGCTGTACCACGCTTTCCGGTACGTCGAGCTTGGTCTTCTTGATCAGAAACTCGACGATTTGCTCGTGCTTTTTGTTAAGCGTTTCGTTTTCGGCCTGGGCTTCGAGCTGTTCACGAATCTTTGAGCGCAGGTCGTCTTCCGATTCCACCTGGAGTTTCTGGCAAAATTCTTCGTCGATCGCCGGCAACCGGCGTTCGCGAACGGCGGTGACTTCGATTTCGTAGACGGCCTTTACGCCCGCCAGTTCCTTTACCATGAAGTCGGCGGGGAAGTTGACTTTGACCTTTTTCTTGTCGCCGGCCTTCAGGCCGACGATCGCATCGCCCATGCCGGGAATGAAGGCATATTCATCGGCGGAAACCCAGTAGCCGGAGCCGTTGCCAATGCCTTTGGCTTCCGGAATAGCTTCCTTGAGCGGTTTGCCGTCGGTGGTTGCCTCGTACGTCAGTTGAGCCATATCGCCTTTTTCAACCTTCTTGCCATCGACTTCTTCGTAGTTTGCATGCTGGTTCAGGATCGAGTCGACCTGTTCCTGGACCTGAGCGTCGGTGACTTCCACCTTTTCCTCTTTTACAGGAATTTCGGTGTATTTTGGCAGCTTGAATTCGGGCTCGACGTCGACGGTTACGTCGAAGGAAACCGGCTCGCCTTCCTTCAATTCCACGTCGGTGGCGTCGACTACGTTGACCACCTTGAGTTCGGTTTCCATCAGGGCTTCCTGATAGTACTTGGGCAGGACGCGCTCCTGAATATCCTTGTCGATATCCTTGCCATATTTCTTGGCCACCACGTGCTTTGGAGCCTTGCCTTTACGGAATCCGGGAATATTGGCGTATTTGCTGTAGGCCTTGAGGGTTTCGTCGCGTTCCTCGGCGATCTTGTCGGCCGGGATTTCAATGGTCATGGTTTTGCGGCATGCGCCGGCATCTTTGACTGAAACATTCATAAATCGTTTATCTCCTGTGTTTAGTCCCTTGCGGGATAAAAGGCGGGAACATTACGCATGAACCCCTCTCAGGTCAAGTCTGCCGGATCGGCTTTGTGCGGGTTGAAGCAAAACTCCCCTAGCCGCAAAAAATCCATACATCCGGAAGAACAAAGGGAATGCGCAACGGCATATTCCGGCTAGGGAATGGTGGTTCGCAGGACCGTGGCGTTGCCGGTCAGGGTGTAGGCGGGGAGAGCAGCCGGAATTAAAGCTGAGGTTCCCGCGGGAAGGGATAGGCGTTCGCCGGCCCACTCGATGCTTGCTTCGCCTTCCGCGACAAACAGGGCATGGAACGTGGTGCCGTTGACTGGTACTTCGAGGGGGGCGGAAAAATGCAATTTTTCCAACCGGAAGTATTCACATTCCAGGATTTCCCAGCATTTGAACGTGTCGGTATCGACCAACAGCTTGGGGGGCCATAGCGGAGTTTTCTCGTCGCTCCAGTTGATGACGTTGATGGCTTGGTCGAGATGCAGCTCCCGCGGCTTGCCGTCGTTGCCCATGCGGCCCCAGTCGTAGATGCGGTAGGTGGTGTTGGAGTTTTGTTGGATTTCGAGGATCAGGCAGCCTTCATCGATGGCGTGGACGCACCCGCCACGGATCAGTACGGCGTCGTCTTTTGAAACGGGGACCGAGCGCAGTGTTTCGCCGCTGGTGCCATTCTCTACGGCTTGGAGAAAACCTTCCTTGGTGATGCCCTCCTTGAGGCCACAGTAGATATTGGTGTCGTTTTCTCCGAGCAGGTACCACATTTCGGTTTTGGCTTCGCCTCCGAACCTGGCGGCCGTTTCGTCGTTGGGATGAACCTGCACGCTGAGTTTTTTCTTGGCGTCGATCAGCTTGATCAGCAACGGAAATTTTGTTCCCTCGACTCTTGAGCCCAGGATTTCCTTCGGAGTTTCCCCAAGCACCTCGCGCAGGGTTTTTCCGGAAAGTGGACCGTTGGCAACGATACTCATGCCATCATCATGGTCGGCAATTTCCCAGGATTCCGCGTAGATGCCCTCAGGAACATTGCGGTTGTACATTTCGGGAATGCGGGTTCCGCCCCAAGGATAATCCTTGTAGACGGGTTTGAAAATCAGGGGATACAGGTTGTCTTTCATGTGTCTTAGGGTAAGCATTTGTTGCGTCGGGATTACAGGATATTTGGATATTATTCTTGCTGATGCTTCCCAGAGAAGCTCTCGTACAGGAGAGAATCGCGTTTTTGGTTTTGAATCAATCCCTCTTTGTGGCTCAATTCAATGAAATGGAAGACCCGAGAAACAGTAAGCGAAACAATGCGCGGTGGAATGTCGACAAGGTGCGGTTCCACCTCAAAAAACCGATGGCGCCGAATCGGGAAGTCCGTCGTATCGACACCGTTCTAAAGGATGTAATCGATGGGCTTGAGGAGCCGCAAAGCGAAGACATTCTCGTCCTGCGTGATGCCTGGCCGAAGCTGGCCGGACCGCAGATCGCAAAGCATAGCCAGCCAGTCGCGCTGGAACACTTTACGCTATGTGTTAGCATCGATCATCCGGGCTGGTTGCCGGAGATGCAACGCTCAAAGCGAATCCTGCTCCAAAAACTCCAATCCCAATACCCTGATCTTCGAATCAAGCAACTACATTTTGCGCTGACGCACAGATAGATTTATTGATTAAAGCAATGTGCCGGCCAGATCGGCCAGTTCCGAGCGTTCCCCCTTGGTCAGGTTGATGTGTGCATACAAGCGCTGACCCTTCATCCGCTCAATGAGATAGCTGAGTCCTGTTGAGTGGCTGTCGAGGTAGGGGTGGTCGATCTGGAAGACGTCGCCGGTGAAAACGATCTTGGTTCCTTCTCCGGCTCGCGTAATAATGGTTTTGACTTCGTGGGGGGTCAGGTTCTGGGCTTCGTCGACGATGAAAAACGTGTTCACGAGACTTCGGCCGCGGATGTAGGACAACGGTTCAATGATCAGCTTTTTCTCTTCCAGCAACTTGTGCACCTGACTCCGTTTGGTTTCGGCTTGTCCCTGTGCGTGTTCGATGACGCCAAGGTTGTCGAACAGGGGCTTCATGTAGGGGTCGAGTTTGGACTGGATGTCTCCCGGCAAAAAACCGATGTCCTTATTGCTGAGCGCCACGATCGGGCGGGCCATGAGGATTTGACGGTAGCTTTTTTTCCGTTTAAGCGCGCCGGCCAGGGCCAGCAGGGTTTTTCCTGTGCCGGCTTTACCCGTCAGGCTGACCAGGCGGATGTTGTCGTTGAGCACCGCATCCAACGCATAGGTTTGTTCCGCGTTGCGGGGTGTGATTCCAAAAGCGGGAACCTTGTCTACATGCTTGATAAGGTTTTGTTCGTCATCGAAGACGGCAAGCGCCGATTTGCGTTCCCCGCGCAGAATGAGATATTCATTTGGTAGCAAGGGAATGTCGATCTTGAGGTCCGAGGCTGGAAATTCATAGGGGGGGACATACATGAGGGCGATAAGTTCGGGGTCGATGTTTTCGACGATTCGCGTGCCCGTGTAGAGTTGCTGTATGTCGTGCACCTGGTCATTCTTGTAGTCTTGGGAAAGCAGACCGACCGCTTTGGCCTTCATGCGCAGATTGACATCTTTGGTCACAAGACAGACGATACGGTCCTTGTTCTCCTTGGCGACTTTATAGCCAATGTTGAGAATATGGTGATCCGGTTTCTTGGTGGAAAAGTTGGCGGCAAGATTCTCGTCAAACTCCCGGTCGAGCTTGATACTTATTTTTCCCATCCCTGACCCGATCGGAACGCCGCCGTTAAACAGCTTGTCGCCACTGAGGGAGTCAAGGGTTCTTGCAAATTCGCGCGCATGGAAATTTAGCGAGTCGTTACCTTTCTTGAAGTTGTCCAGCTCTTCAAGAACGGTAATGGGAATCACGATGTCGTGTTCGCCAAACTGGTGGATGCAACTGCTGTCGTGGAGAATTACGTTGGTGTCGAGGACGAATATCTTTCTTTGACTCGCGGTCATGTTGTGGAAGGTCCTTTCATTTTTTTCACGTTATCTGGTCACCTCTTACGGAATTTGAACGCGGTAATCCTCCTCTCAAAGGTTCATCTCCGCATATGGCACTCTCATAAAAGCAATCTGATTTTGCTGTAGCGACTCCGTATGGTCAATCGCTAAATGGTGTGATCGCTGGTGTGGCTGTACAAGATGTTGTGGTAGAGGGGCTCTCGCCAAGAGTAGGAAGATCGCCGGATTCACTGGTGGACAAAAGCAGCTCGATTATTCAGATCCTTTGAGCGCCCAACATTGACCACTTCTTGAAAATATTGTAATAATTCGACTGTCGAACATTTCGTTCGGCATATGGATGGAGGACACATGAATACATTGGCCATCGTGATTGCTTGCGGTCGGGAAGAAGAAGTTGCTACGGGACAGGAGGCGGCATTTCTCACGTTGGGTGAGTCTCCAATGCTTGTTCATTCTCTGAAAACGCTTGAAAAGTGTACGGCGATTGATGGAATTGTCATCGCCATTTCAAAGCCAAGGGTGGATGCGACGATTCATTTGATCAAACGCTATGGTTTCACGAAGATAAAGGGCGTGGTTGTTGGTGGAGCCGGGCGACAAAGCACACTGAAAACCGTATTGTCCAAGCTGCCTGCGTCACCGTCCCTTGTTGTTATACACGAGGCCTCGCGACCGTTCGTGGGTTGCGACGTTATTGAGGAATCCATCAAGGCTGGCAAGCGTTACGGATGCGCGATTGCCGCTCATAAATTGCCGGATGCCATAAAGGTCGCGCCGAAGGGAATGAAGGTCTTGAAAACCTTGGAACGCAATTCAGCCTGGGCTGCGGCTACGCCGCAGGCTTTCAAATACGACGTGCTCGAAAAAGTGATCAAGGGCAAGGGGCTTAAAATGATCGATGACGAGTCGGAATTTGTTCCAAAATCCACTGGCGTGCATTTGGTTGAAACCGGCCCGCTTAACATCAAAATCCGAACGTCGGCCGACTTGGCTATAGCCACATCTCTGATCAACGGCAAGATCGTGTGATTACCGGCCGTATTCCAGCCGCAAGGCATTCCTGAAAGGGAGGCCCGCTTTCCTGATTTTTTTCTGTACCGTTGCGATGTCGTATTCCACGCGGCGCAGCGTGACGGTTTGTGCATTCAGGTCAAAGATGGCGTAGGCCGCATGTGGATTTCGGTCACGTGGTTGACCGACACTGCCGACGTTGACGAGGTATTGGAAACCGGACTTGATGTTCAATGTTTCGTAATACCCGGATTCAACCGAAGTTCCGTCGTGAACAAATGCCAAGGGCACATGCGTGTGGCCGAAAAAGCAAACATTGGAAAACTGGTTTCGGAAGCTGGATTCCGCCGCGTTCCGCTTGAATATATAGTTCCATTTGCTCGGATTGTTGAGCGAACTGTGGACGATGGTAAAGCCATCATAATCCTTAACCATTGGGAGTTCGCGCAAGAATTTCCGGTCCAGCAGCGTGAGTTGCTTTCGCGTCCAATCAATGCTTCGCCGTGCCATGGGGGTGAATAGCTCCATGGATTCGTTGCAACCCGCATAATAGTCATGGTTGCCCTGGACGATATCGCAACCCAGACCGCGTACTGTTTTCAGGCAGGCCTTGGGATCGGCGTTGTAGCCCACCACATCACCGGTACAGACAAAATTCGTGACGCCCTGTTCTTGCGCATCGTTCAGAACCGACTGCAACGCCTCAAGGTTGGCGTGGATATCGCCTAAAATTGCATACTTCATTAAAAGGACACTCCGAATCCCTTGTATTCTCCCGTGGCGGTTTCCCATGCCACTCGATCCTGCACAATATATCGTTTCAATTCTGAATTGCGAACGTCATGGATAAAATCCGATAGCAGACGCTCCGGTCCTTCCGCAATAATTTCCACATCGCCATCCCAAAGATTGCGCACAAAGCCCGTCACCTGCGGAAATCCCTCCGCAATGCGGCAAACCGTGAAACGAAAGCCAACTCCCTGCACCCGTCCTGAAAAAAGAGCATGCAGCCGTTTATCTGACATTCCCGCTTCCATCCAATTGCTTATAACTCAACCGGGAAGGATCGGCAAAGTGACAATAAACAGAAATAAGTTTTCTCTAGTAGAAAAACATGCACAATTCCCGAGTCAACCTGGGAGAAAAACATGGCGGAAAATCGATTCGAAGGACGATACCAGTCTGGCAATACACCTTGGGATCATGGCATGGTGGACTACAACCTGATTGAGGTGGTTGCCAAGCATGAGGTGGAACCCTGCCGTGTGCTCGATATCGGGTGCGGTACGGGCGAGAATGCCATCTGGCTCGCACAACAGGGTTTCGAAGTGGTGGCCTGCGATCTTTCACCCACAGCCATCCAGCGGGCAAAAGATAAACTGTCGGCTGCAAAGGCGGACGTCTGCTTTCTGGTTGCCGACTTTTTGGTCGACTCCATTCCCGATGCCCCTTTCGGCTTTGTGTTTGATCGAGGGTGCCTCCATTGCATGACTGAAGAAACGGAACGCAAAGCCTTTGTCGAAAAAGTTGCCGGCCTGTTGGAGGATGGCACCTATTGGCTTTCATTGGTCGGGAACGCCGATGAAGGCGAGCGCGAGGTCGGACCGCCTCAGCTCACGGCCCGCGAGCTGGTTGGTGCTGTTGAATCGCATTTTGAAATCGTGTCGCTGACCACCGGTCATTTCGGTTCCGATCAGGAGGTTCCTCCTAGGGCATGGGTCTGCTTGATGCGCAAGCGCAAGGGCTGATTATCGCTCAGAGCGCGTAAAGACCGGTTCGTCCGGTTTAGAAAAATCGGGGTTATAGGCGTAGCCGTCTTCGGAAAATCCAAGCATACCCTCTACATTGGCCACGCGGTTTTCAATCAGATAACGCGCCATGGTTCCCCGCGCCTTTTTGGCGTAGAAGCTGATGATCTTGAACTTGCCGTTTTTTTCGTCCTTGAACACCGGCGAGATGATTTTCTTGTTCAGCGTTTTCGTATTGATGGCCTTGAAGTATTCCTGCGACGCCAGATTAACGAGCAGGATGCCTGGCTCGGCGTTGAGGGTTTCGGTGATCGCATCGCGCCAGAACTCGTAGAGGTTCTTTGCGTCGCCGGCCTGTAACGGGCGGCCCATTTCAAGACGGTAGGGCTGGATCAAATCGAGCGGGCGGAGCAAGCCATAGAGGCCCGAAAGAATGCGCAGATGGTTTTGGGCATACTGGATGTCGCGCTTGTTGAGTGTGGCTGCGCCGAGTCCTTCGTAGACATCACCGGTAAATGCCAGCAGGGATTGCTTTGCATTGTCCAGGGTGAATGGCAGGTTCCATTCCTTAAAGCGCTGACGGTTCAGGTCTGCCAGCTTTTCACTGATTCCCATGAACGCCATCAGTTGCTGGTTGGATAACCGGCGCAGTTCGGTGATTAGAAGTTCCGATCGGGCGAGAAAGTCGGGCTGTGAAGCGTCCGCGAGCTTCACCGCTGCCATATCCATGTTTTTGGAAGGGGACAGTACAATAATCATGGTGTTTCCTCCTGCCCTATTTTTCGAGCATATGGCGGATTGGATCCGCGTATAGTTCAGGTTCAAGCAAGAAGGAATCGTGTCCCTTCACGGAATGAACCGTGAGGTATTCCGATTCAACGCCGGCCGACAACAGATGCTTGTGGATTGCCGCTTGTTCTTCGGGATAGAAGCAGACATCGGAATCGATGCTGAAGATGAGGTATTCCTGGTTTCGGCAGCGTTCGAACAGTGCCTTGTAGCTTTCAAACCCGGTATCGTTCTTTAGATGGAAATTGGTCCAGGCGGCCACCAGATAGAGGTAGGTGTTGGCGTCGAACCGCTTCAGGAACTTGCGGCCCTGGTGTAGAATGAAAGATTCCAGCGGGGTTTTGATCTTGTACCACGAAAAATCGTCTTCTTCTTGTTCGCACTTGTCGGTCATCCGTTCCTCCATGTCGTGGAGCGATACGAAGGTTTTGTGCGAAATCATGCGGGCCAGCGCAAGGCCACGCAGCGGGGCTGGACCGTCATAGTAGTGCCCGTTGTTGAAGTTGGGATCGTTTTCGATTGCCAGAATCTGTTCGAGGTTGTGGACGCGCGTCAAGGTGGTGGAATCGAGACCACACGCCACGGGAATGACCCGGTTTACCATTTCGGGATAGCGGGTTGCAAAGTTGAGCACCATCATGCCGCCGAGTGAGGAGCCGATCGCGGCATGGAATTTCTCAATCCCAAGGTGTCTGAACAGGGGGAGTTGCGAGTCGACGATATCTCCAAAGCTGATTGCCGGGAAATCGCCGCCATACTCCTTTCCGGTCTCCGGGCTGATGGAGGCTGGACCGGTGCTGCCGTAGCACCCTCCCAGATAGTTTGCGCAGACAACAAAGAAGCGATCAGTGTCAACCGCTTTACCCGGTCCGACAAACTCATCCCACCAGCCTGTTTGGCAGGCATCGTTCCAGATTTCGCCTACGCCGGGAACCTCGGGGTTGAACCCGGCAACATGATGCGAACCTGACAAGGCATGAAAAATAAGAATGGCGTTATCCTTGTTTTCATTAAGTTCGCCATAGGTTTCATAGGCCAGCGTCACGGGACCGAATGTCTGCCCATCGTGCAGCACAAGGCGGCTTTCGGGATTCTTCCCATATGTGAAAAACTTGCTTCTTACTTCCATTTTATCCTTAAAAGGCCACCCCCGAAGGGATGGCCCTGGGTTTGATTCCTAGACGTTTTCCAAAGCCTGATCTATATCAGACAGGATGTCGTCAAGGTGTTCAATCCCTACCGAGAGACGGATCAATCCCGGGGAAATACCGCCCGCCGCCTGCTGCTCTTCGGAGAGCTGCGAGTGCGTCGTGCTGGCTGGATGGATTGCCAGGCTCTTGGCGTCGCCGACGTTGGCCAGGTGCGCGAAAAGCTGGAGCGATTCGATGAATTTTCGTCCCGCCTCTTCGCCGCCTTTGATCTCGAATACCACCATGCCACCCGCGCCGTTCGGCAGGTATTTTTCGGCCTTGGAATCGAACCCGGCATACTTGACCCATTCGACCTTGTCGCTCTTCTGCAGGTGCTTCGCCACAGCCAGCCCGTTTTCGGAATGGCGTTCCATCCGGAGGGCTAGGGTTTCGATGCCCTGCAAGATTGTCCATGCATTGTCGGGCGAGATGCAGGCTCCCAGGTTGCGCAATGGCACAAGCCTCATGCGCAGGATGTAGGCGAGGGGGGCGAGATCACCCAGATCGGTGGCATAGCGGATGTCATGATAGCTCGGGTCGGGTTCGGAGAGCAACGGATGCTTGCCGGTGGTCCAGTCAAACTTTCCTGAATCCACTACGATGCCGCCTATAGCGGTGCCGTGTCCGCCCATCCATTTGGTCAGGGAATGCACCACGATGTCTGCGCCGTGCTCGATAGGACGCAACAGGGCGGGGGAGGTGAACGTGCTGTCAACGATCAGCGGCAGTCCATGGGCATGCGCCACGTCGGCAATGCCTTGGATGTCGACTAGATTCAGGGCCGGGTTTCCGATTGTTTCGCAGAATACCGCCTTGGTCTTTTCATTAATGGCCGCCGCAAAATTCTGGGGATCGGAGGGGTCAACGAAATGCACCTTGATGCCCATGGACGGCAGGATGTCGTTGAATTGGGTGTAGGTTCCACCGTAGAGGTTGTTTGCTGTAACGATTTCATCGCCGGCCTGTGCCAGGTTGATGATGCTGTAGAAGATGGCACTGGTGCCGGATGCAACGCCCAGGGCAGCAGCGCCCCCCTCGAGTGCGGCCACGCGATCTTCGAGCACGGCCGTGGTCGGATTCATCAGGCGAGTGTAGATATTGCCCAGTTCTTTTAGCGCGAAAAGGTTGGCCGCGTGTTCCGTGCTGTCGAAACGGTAGGCTGCCGTGCGATAGACCGGAACGGCTTGCGATTTGGTGGTGGCTTCCGGCGAGTAGCCGGCGTGGAGGCATAGGGTTTCCAATTTACTCATCTTGTCTTTCCTTTCGTTAATAGTCAATCCGGGTAAAAAAGCCCGTAAAAACAGACGCAGGGAAGCTTTGGGGAAGACACCGATCATTTTCCCGTTTTCTTTGGGAACACATCGTTGCTTTGCACAGCAAAGCCTGGCCTTGGCACCTTAACATTTCAGGTTGCCGGGCGATCCTAGGGCCAGTTCCCTCACGCCGCTCTCAATGTTAATATGATAAATAAGGTAGTATATTGTGTGATTTAGTCAAGCGTCTTTGTGTAATGTTTTTATGTGTTTTGGTGCAGTGACTTATGACTACTTGTGAGGTGGGTTAAGTGGTGGGGCCTAGTTCTTGTTTCGTTTTTGATCGGCGATGGTCTGGCGAAGCAGCTTCAGTTCGGCAGGCTTGGCGGGGCGCCATTTTCCCGGTTTCAGGTCATCCATCCGGATGGGACCAATGGATATGCGCATCAGTCGATAGACCTTCTTATCAAAATGTTCCATCAAGCGCCGGATATGACGGTTTTTTCCTTCGCCGAGAACAATGGTGTATTCAACCCCTTTTCGGCTGGGGACCCCATCATCGATTTCCAGCACGCGCAAGGTTTCACCCTTGTTGGGAATGCCGCGTTTCATCTTTTGCAGCTGATAGTGTCCCAATGGCGAATCGATCCAAACCTTGTAGGTTTTCTGTACATGGTAGCGCGGGTGCATCAAGGCGTGCGCCAGATCGCCGTCGTTGGTAACCATGATGAGACCCTCGCTCATAAAGTCGAGGCGCCCGACCGTGTATACGCGTTCCGGCAGGTCTTCGAGCAGATCGAGCACCGTGGTCCGGCCCTGTGGATCGTCCGACGTGCATATAACCTTTGGCGGCTTGTTTAGAAGAATCGTGACCGCCGCTTCTTTGACAACGCGCTGGCCGTTGCAGACCACGATTTGCGAGGGCAGCACTTTGGTTCCCAATTCGGTTACGGTTTTCCCGTCGACAAAGACGCGACCGGCCGTGATCAGTTTTTCGCAAAACCGGCGTGAGCCCATCCCGCAATCGGCAAGATATTTCTGTAATCGAACTGGTTCGTTTTCAGGCATGGGCTTAAATAAAAAGCACTCCCGGCCGAGCCTGGAGTGCTTTTCGAATCAATCCTGTCTGGCGGTTAGGCTTCGGCCTTGGTCTTCGGCAGGTTGAATGCGCGGTCGCCTTCTTTCCACTTGCCGTCCTTCTTCAAAACTTCGACTCGTTCGAAGCGCTTCAGAACATTGCGTTTTGTGCGGATTTTGGCCGCGCCCTTAAGGCTGCTGTGCATGGACATAGTATTTCTCCGTCTTTAATTCTCTAAAAATGATCGCGGAACTTACCCCTTCGGTTGGGGGTTGTCAAAGCCTAAGCCGCGCTTTTTTCCACGCTTAAACAAGGTTGGTCGCTTCTGTTGCGTATCGGCGCAAGAATCAAATTGCGGCGGTTGGGGCGATTCTCTAAAGTGCGCGGATTATGAAAAAAACAGCGCTACACGCACAACATTTGAAACTGGGCGCCCGCATGGGGGAATTCGGCGGTTGGGATATGCCGATTCAGTATGCAGGCATTCTGCAGGAACACCAACAAACCCGAACCAAAGCCTCGGTTTTCGATATTTGCCACATGGGGGAGTTCGAGCTTTCCGGGCCGACCGCTTGCCATGATCTTGAACGGTTGCTGACCTGCAACATCGCTTCCCTGAAGCTTGGGCAGGTTCGCTACGGATTTATGCTCAATGAAGATGGGGGCACTATTGATGACCTGACTTGCTACCGACTTGGTGATGACCGCTACATGCTGGTCGTCAACGCCGGAACGGCTGACAAGGATGCCGACTGGGTCCGCAGTCATATTTCCTCGGAAACCAGCTTTGTCGATCTGTCCGCCGGTCTGGCCAAGCTCGATGTTCAGGGGCCGGAATCTCGTCGCGTACTGCAAGATGTTTTGGAATGCGAGTTGCCGGATCTTGGGTATTTCCGTTTTGCAGAGTTTCAGGACAGCTTGTTGAGTCGGACCGGCTATACGGGCGACTGGGGCTATGAAATCTACCTGCCCAACGCCGATGCCATCGTGCTGTGGGATCAACTTGTGGAACATGACTGCTGCGAACCCGCTGGGTTGGGGGCCCGCGATACGCTTCGGCTCGAGATGGGCTATTCCCTGTACGGGCATGAGCTCTCGGAAGCCTGCACCCCGGTTGCGACATCCCGCGGCGCGTTCATCAATGCCGAAAAGGAATTCATCGGTGTAGAACGGGTGTTGGAGGATCTTGCAAAACCGGATACCTATCTCGTTGGCTTGAAATTCGAATCGAAGCGGGCGGCCCGGGAGCACGACAAGGTGTACTCCGACGGCGTTGAAGTCGGCAAAGTAACCAGTGGTTCGGTGGCGCCAAGTCTTGGCGTTGCCGTGGCCATGGCGTTTGTCGATCCGAAGTTCTCCGAAGTTGGCCAGATCTTGCAGGTCGAAATCCGCGGGAAGCAGTTCCCTGCCGAAGTAGTAACTCTGCCATTCTACAAAAACGGAACCGCAAGGTAGATCGCCACGAAAGAAACAGGATGAAGAAATGAAAAAGACACCGTTTTGTGCGACAAGCGAACAGGATCAGGATGTGATGTTCAAAACCCTTGGCATTGCAGATTTTGACGAGCTGTTTGATGCAATCCCCGAGGATTTGAAAGCCGAAGCGCTCGATATTCCTGAAGGGCTCTCCGAGATGGAGATGATGCAGCATATCCGCAAGGTGGCCCGGAAGAATTCAACCAACCTGGTGAATTTCTGCGGAGCCGGATTTTACGACCACTATATACCAGCAGCCGTCAACGCCCTGTCTAGCCGGGGTGAATTCTACACTGCCTATACGCCATACCAGCCGGAAGCTTCGCAGGGTACCTTGCAGGCCGCTTTCGAGTACCAGACGGCGATCTGCCGGCTGACCGGCATGGAGGTGGCCAATGCATCGCTCTTTGATGGCGGAACGGCGCTGTTCGAGGGCATCATGATGGCGTTGCGCCATACCAAGCGCAACAAGGTGCTAGTGGACGAAGGGGTGAATCCGATCTATCGCGCCATGCTCCGTTGCTACACCCAGAATCTTTCCGTGGACTACCATGAAATAACGCTGTCAAAAAACGGCGTGGCGGATCGCAAGGCCTATGAGTCGGTTTTGGATGAAACCGTGGGAGCCGTGGTTTTGCAGAATCCCAACTTTTTCGGATGTCTCGACAACCTCACTGAATTGATTGAAAGTATTCACGCCGTTAAGGCGCTGGCCATCATGTCGTCCTATCCGATCGCACTATCACATGTCGAGACCCCCGGTGCGATGGGGGCGGATATCGTGACCGGTGAAGGGCAGAGTCTTGGGCTCCCGCTGAATTTTGGAGGTCCCTACCTCGGGTTCATGGCCACCACGAAAAAACTGGTCCGCAAGATGCCCGGTCGTATTGTCGGGGAGACGGTCGATGGGCAAGGGAGACGAGGTTATGTGCTGACCCTTCAGGCGCGCGAGCAACATATCCGACGCGAAAAGGCCACCTCCAACATTTGCTCAAACGTGCAACTCTGTGCGTTGCGGGCCATCATCTATCTGTCGCTGGTAGGCCGCGAGGGCTTCCTCGAAGTCGGGCGCGACTGTATGGACCGCGCCAGCTATGCCTGGCACAAGATTACAAAGATTCCCGGAGTGGAACCTGCCTTTAATCGCCGCTTTTTCAACGAGTTCGCCGTACGCCTGCCGAAGGATGCCTCGGATGTTGTCAGTGCGCTGGTTGATCAGGGGATCGCCGCCGGCTTCCCCGTGGGCCGCTACTACAAGGGCATGGAAAACGTCCTTCTTCTCGCTTTCACCGAAAAGCGTACAAAGGAAGAAATCGACATCATGGTCGCCAAACTCGAAAGCGCACTGAAAGCATAGGGATTGATACGATGAAACTGATCTACGAAAAATCATCTCCGGGACGACCTGGAGTTCAAATGTCTTCGATCAAGATTTCCCCCACGGAGGAGATCACGGAAAAGTATCTGCGTAGCAAGCCGGCGGACCTTCCGGAAGTTTCAGAGGCCGAGGTGGTGCGCCACTTTACGGCGCTGTCGCGCCTGAACTTTTCGGTAGATACCCATTTCTATCCGCTGGGATCGTGTACGATGAAGTACAACCCAAAGGCGTGTGAAGCGGCGGCAAACATGCCGGAGCTTACCGATGTCCACCCACTTTGGCCGCAGTTGCGCGGCGGCGGGTTGCTGACCCAGGGGTCGCTGGCGATTCTGTACAACACCGAACGGTTGCTTTCCGAATCCACGGGCCTGGACGAGTTTACGCTCCAGCCGATGGCCGGTGCACACGGCGAACTGACCGGTGTAATGATCATGGCGGCCTACCACAAGGATCGGGGCAATACCGAGAAGGACCATATCATCGTCCCCGATTCGGCCCATGGCACCAATCCGGCCAGCGCGCACCTTGCCGGCTATAAGGTCGTGACCGTTCCATCGGACGAGAAGGGCATGATGGATTTTGACCTTTTCAAGGCGGCGCTGAACGAAAAAACCGCCGGCGTAATGCTGACCTGTCCCAATACGCTCGGCGTCTTTGAAATGCGCATCCGGGAAATCTGTGATGCGGTGCACGAGATGGATGGATTAATGTACTACGATGGCGCAAACTTTAACGCCATCATGGGCCGTTATCGCCCCGGCGACATGGGATTCGACATCTGCCACCTCAACCTGCACAAATCGTTTGCCACGCCGCATGGCGGCGGTGGACCGGGCTCCGGCCCTGTGGGTGTTGTGGATAAACTGCGGCCTTATCTGCCCATTTCGCGGGTGGTTAAAACCAATGACGGAACCTATTCGCTGAACTATGACGAGCCCAGAAGCATCGGCTATATTGCGCCTTTCTATGGAAATTTCGGTGTTATTGCCCGCGCGTATGCCTACATCCTTTCGCTTGGTCGAGATGGCATGCTGGGCACCAGTAACCGGGCCGTTCTCAATGCAAACTATTTGCAGGAAAAGCTTCGTCCCCTATTTGGGGAGGAATATCAGGGTCGCTGCATGCATGAGTTTGTGTTTTCCGGGAAATGTCTGGGGAAATACGGCATTCACACCCTCGATCTGGCGAAAGGCATGATTGATCGCGGCATTCACCCCCCGACGGTGTATTTTCCGCTGAATGTTCCGGAAGCCTTCATGGTGGAGCCCACGGAAACCGAAGACCGCGATACGCTGGACCGGTTCGTGGAGGTCGTCGAGGAACTGTTCGAGCTTGCGAAAAACAATCCCGACGCGTTGCACGAAGCCCCCGTTTCAACACCGGTCGGGCGGTTGGATGAGGTCAAGGCGGCCCGTGATATGCGTCTTAGTTTTTCGTGACAAACGAGGAATGTTTATTATCCTTTGAACGAATTTCGACTATTTTGGTCGTTTATTCGAAGTTGGTTAAACAAAAAAGGAGATCCAACATGAAGAGAATGATGAGTATTGCGATGGTTGCGCTTCTGATGGCCGGTGCTACGGCTTTGGCCTGTGACACCTGTGGTTGCAAGGAAAAGAAGGCTGAGAAGAAGGCCGAATGTGCAATGAAATGCGAAAAAGCCAAAAAGTGCGACAAATGCACTCCGGAAAAGAAGTGCGAAGCCTGCGCCAAGAAATGCGCAGCCAAGAAGGCTGAAGAAGCAAAAGAAGCTAAAGCCGCCGAATAGTTGTTGGATATAATTGAGGGGCCCTCTCTACTGACGAGGGACTCCTGATTATAGATGCCCTGCCTGCCCGGCAGGGTTTTTTGTTTTCCGGTGTTGCGGAGGCGTATCCTTTTTGGTTTTGTGCGGCGGTTTTTTGAGGTACCGTTTTTTGATGCTCTGGTTGTTATATAATCTTTTGTTCCCGGTGGTGTTTCTCTGCATGCTGCCAAAATTTATCTCGCGCATGCTGAAACGCGGAGGATACGGGCAGCATTTTGAGCAGCGGATAGGGCATTTTGGCCATAATACCAAAGCGCGCCTGCGCAAGCGCCGCCGTGTCTGGGTGCACGCGGTCAGCGTGGGGGAAATATATGTGGCTCTCCGGTTTATCAAGGCCTATCGTGCCGCACATCCGGAAACTCTTTTTGCGCTCAGTACGACAACCTCAACAGGACATGCCATTGCTCGGCGTGAGATTGATGATAGTGATGTCCTCTTTTATTTTCCGGTTGATTTGCCGATTGTCATTAACAAGGTGCTGCGGATCGTGAACCCGCTGCGAATCGTACTTGTGGAGGGTGAGTTCTGGCCTAATTTGATTCGCTTGGCGGATCGGCGGGGCATTCCGATTTCGCTGGTGAACGGGCGTATGTCCAAATCTTCCTTCCGGGGCTATCGCAGACTACGGCGGCTGACAGGCGACGTACTGAGCCGGATCGATCCGATCTGCGTACAGGGCCGGTTGGATGCCGAACGGATGATCGGCATCGGCGCGCCGGAGGAAAACGTCCATATTATGGGCACCGTAAAATACGATGTGGCGGAACGGGATCCCGCCGGCGAAAAAACGGCAGAGGAGGTCATGCGGAAAATACGTGTTCCGGAAGATGCCGTTGTTTTGCTGGGCGGCTCGACCTGGCCGGGCGAGGAGGACGAGCTTTGTTCAATTTTCAGAAAACTACGAGAACGCAACCCCAAGCTCTTTTTGGTGATGGTGCCCCGGCATGTTGAGCGTGCAGATGAGGTTGTGCAGGTTTTTGATCAGCAGGCTCTTTCCTATGTGCGCCGGAGCCGAGTCGATTCCTTCCGAGGTTCGGAGCGGCCCGATGTTCTGTTTGTGGACACCACGGGGGAGTTGCGCAATTTCTATTCGGTGGCCGATATTATATTTGTTGGAAAAAGCCTGACGCAACACGGCGGTCAAAACCCGATCGAGCCGGCCATGTATGGCAAGGCGGTTGTGGTTGGGCCCAATATGGAAAACTTTCCAGCGGTAATGGAGGAGTTTCTCCTAAAGCAGGCCGTTGAACAGGTCGATTCACCGGAGTCGCTCTTCACTGCGATTGCGCGGTTAGTTGATCATCCTTCGGAAAGGGCCGAACTTGGATCGCGTGCCGAAAAAGTTGTTGATCAAAATCGTGGGGTTATTGAACGGACCGTGGAGCTTTTGGGCGGTAAATAGGATTGTGCAAGGCCGTGTGCTTGGATAAGTTGATAGCTCTTTAACGAGACGGAACAAACATGTCAGATACCGATATTTATAAGAAACGCGAGCCAATGCCCTATGGGAACCGGGATCCTAGACGCTCGCGTCGCAGCCGTTCGTCTGCACCCCGCCGGGCCTTTGATGACCATTCCCGGAAACGACGCAGTAAGAATTCCGGATTACGCCGCCTGCTTCACCTCTACCGCAAAAAAGAAAACGAGAAGGTCTTTTGGTGGACCCTCCTGGGGGCAATCATTTTTATTCTATTTGCCTTGGGGCTTTGGCAATTCGTGATCCGGGAAAAAATAATCAACGATCAAGAAAAGCAGGACGATTACGTCCGCTATCAGAAAATCATTGAACATGCCGATGAAGATGCCGTTCCGTCAGCGACGGAATAGTTTCCTCACTTTTTCAATAACCGATTCGCTTGCCCCTTTGCCGGTTGCGTAGGGGGGAGGGCTCACCTCAACATCGATCTGCTCATCCCGAAATCCACTAAAGTGGCTGGCCTGATGCTCCAGTAAGACGTGCCGGTATTCCGTTTTTCCTGCAAAGTAGATATAGATTCCAATGAATGCTAGAAGCAGGTATCCGTTGAGTAATCCGTATATTACGAACAGAATGCAAAAGTACTTTCCCACCGTTGCTGCGATCCGGGTGGCGTCAACCCGAGTCTTCTTTGTTGCCAGCAGAGCTCGCAGTACGCGGCCGCCATCCATAGGGAATACGGGCAGTATGTTGAAGACTGCCAAGGCAATGTTGACCGCTCCGAGTTGGAGGATCAGGGGAAGGGGGGCTCCGTCGGGCTGGCTCGCGAAAAGCCTGACCCCAAGGAACAAGCCCGCTAGCCCGAGCAACAGCGATACCGCCGGCCCCGCCAGTGCAACCTGTATTTCATCCGTGGGTCTGGTGGGAATGTTCGAAATCTTTGCCGCGCCGCCAAATGGATACAGCACGATTTCCTGAATATGGCTTCCTTTCTTTTGCGCAACGATTGAGTGTCCCAGCTCGTGCAGGGCAACGCTGACAAAAACGCCGACTGCTCCCAGTAGCCGCATAAATCCACTAGGTGCGGAAAACCATGTCATGAAGAAAGGGAGTGCTAGAAGAAGCAACAAGTGGGCGCGAATCGGAATGCCAGATACGCGACCGAGAAGTATTGAATTTCCGCTCATAATCATCCTTGAAAATTGGTAATTGCGACAAAGTCGTGGCTGGGGGGGTCAAAAACAAGTGGAAACGGCGGTTTTTGTTGCATCGGCGTTGACACAAATCGTTAAATCGCCTTTTATCCGGATATTCGGATAAATGAATAATGAGTGCGATTCTTGATATTTTCAGAGCCTTGGCGGATGAGGGCCGTTTGCGCATTTTGCGGGCTGTAGACCAGGCAGAACTTTCTGTTGCTGAACTGGTGCAGGTGCTGGATGTGCCTCAATCGACCGTCAGCCGCCATTTGAAGCCGATGCGGGAGGCCGGACTGGTGGCATCAAGGCGCGAAGGCACATCGGTCTACTATAACCGGGGTCCATTGTTTCGAGATGCCGCCTTTGCACACATTCTTTCTGAAAGATTGCAGGAGATTCCTGTGGCCCATCGCGACGCCGCCGCTGTTGAACGGGTGGTTGAGTTGCGCCGGAAAAAGAGCCGCGAGTTTTTCGATGAAATAGCGGGTCGGTACGGCACGCTTACAGAACCGGGCGGCGGTTGGCAGGCATTGGCCGCAGGGCTCGCTGCCGGTTTTTCCGGAAAGACCGTTGCCGATCTTGGTTGCGGTGAAGGGGCTTTGTCTTTGTTGCTCGCCCGCTTTGCGGAAAAGGTGGTGGCGTTTGACCAGTCGGAAAAGATGTTGGGGCTTATTGCCGAGAAGGCCACGGAACAGCACGTGCGCGAACGTCTCGACCTGCGTCTCGGAAATCTGGAAGAGCTGGACCTTTCCGGTGAATTGTTTGACGCATTGTTCCTGAGCCAGTCGTTGCATCACACATCGGACCCGAAGGCAGTGGTACAGTCTGCGGCGAAGGGGCTAAAACCCGGCGGGCTGATGATCATTCTTGATCTTGTTCGACACGAACACGAATGGGCTCGCGACGAATGGGCCGATCAGTGGCTGGGATTCGACCCCTTGGAAACACGGGAATGGCTTGCTCAGGCTGGACTGGAAATACAGGTTTTGGATTCGCTTCCCGGCGCTACGCCCGACCTTGCAGTGTTGATGGTGGTCGGGGAAATGAAGAACTGATTTACAACTTAAATTGAATGGAGAAACCCCATGGCAGCTAAAAAGAAGACGACGAAGAAAAAAACTGATTATGAAGTGGCGGATCTTACCCTTGCCGGTTTTGGTCGCAAGGAGATGGAATTGGCGGAATACGAAATGCCTGGCTTGATGGCGTTGCGCGAAAAGTATGGCAAGGACAAGCCCTTGAAAGGTGCGCGTATTACCGGGTCGCTGCACATGACGATCCAGACGGCGATGTTGATCGAAACCCTTCAGGAGCTGGGAGCCAAGGTACGTTGGGCAAGTTGCAATATTTTCTCAACACAGGATCATGCAGCTGCGGCTATTGCGGTTACCGGAACACCGGTGTTCGCGAAGAAGGGCGAATCGCTGGAAGAATATTGGGAGTACACCGACCGCATCCTTGACTGGGGAGATGGAAAGGGACCGAACGTGATTCTTGACGATGGCGGCGACGCAACACTCTTTGTTCAGTTGGGATGCAAGGCGGAGCAAGATCCTTCTATTCTCGACAAAAAGCCCGGCAGCGTGGAGGAGGGCATTCTATATGCCCAGTTGAAAAAGGCTCTCAAAAAAGATCCGAACCGCTTCTCTCGCATTGCCAAGGATATTCTCGGTGTCTCGGAGGAGACCACAACAGGCGTGCACCGTCTCTATCAATTGGCCGCCAAGGGCGAACTGCTGTTCCCGGCATTCAACGTCAATGACTCGGTTACCAAATCCAAGTTCGACAACCTGTATGGATGCCGCCATTCGCTGGTCGATAGTATCATGCGCGCGACTGATGTAATGTTGTCCGGCAAGATTGCCGTGGTTGCCGGCTATGGCGATGTGGGCAAAGGTTGTGCTCAATCACTGAAGGGGCAGGGGGCTCGTGTGATCGTTACGGAAATCGACCCAATCTGTGCGCTTCAGGCTGCGATGGAGGGCTACGAGGTGATGACGATGGCCGAGGCCTGTCTGATTGGCGATGTATTCGTTACGACTACGGGTTGTTGCGATGTCATAACCGAGCAATACATGAAGAAAATGAAGGACATGGCGATCGTCTGCAACATTGGACACTTCGATTCCGAAATTCAGGTCGAGAAGATGAAGAAATACAAGTGGACAAATATCAAACCGCAGGTCGACAAGATTACCCTGCCCAAAGGGAATAGCATCCTTTTGCTGGCTGAAGGGCGACTGGTGAATCTGGGGTGTGCGACCGGCCATCCAAGTTTTGTAATGAGCAACAGTTTTACCAATCAGGTGTTGGCGCAGATGGAGCTGTTCTGCAATCCGGGTAAATACCCGGTCGGCGTATACACGTTGCCGAAAATCCTGGATGAGGAAGTCGCACGACTGCATCTTGAAAAAATTGGCGTTAAGCTCGATCATTTGAGCCGGAAACAGGCTAAATACCTAGGCGTGCCTACGGATGGCCCTTTCAAGCCAGAGCACTATCGCTATTAAGTAGGCTAGCTCATTTCATCAAATATTCCGTGCCGGCGGTCTTAACTGGGCATATTATAGAGTGAACCGCATGCCTCATTTCGGTTTAATAATCCCTAAAAGGTTGTGTTTGTCCGGTTTGTTCAGTATATTTTGAACATCATGGAAAGTGTAGCGGGCAAAATTAATGGATTGAGCGAGGTGGACCGCGAGGTGGTCGCACTTTTCGTGCGCATGGCCGACTTGCTGAATTTGCCGCGTTCCGTGGGGGAAATCTATGGGGTTTTATTTATTTCTACCAAGCCACTCTGTTTAGATGAGTGCAGGACGCGTTTGAATATCAGCAAGGGTTCGACTAGTCAGGGACTGCGGATTTTACGATCATTCGGAGCCATAAGAACCGTGTATATCCCGGGGGATCGGAAGGATTATTATGTTGCAGAAACCTCTCTGCGTAAAATAGCGGCAGGGTTTGCCAGTGAGCAAATTCAACCCCATGTTTCCAGTGGTCAGGAGCGGATTGAACACATTCGCGAGCTGCTGGCAGAGCACGACGAGGAGAAAAAGGACGTGCTTGAGGAAAAAATCGATATGCTTGAGAATTGGCAAAAAAGGGCGGGGAGGATGCTCCCGCTTGTTCTCAAGCTGATTGGAAGTTGATGAGTGGTGACAGGGATTCATACATTTGAATCGGCAGTGAGTTGGTATTGTGTGCGAACCAAGCCCAAGAAAGAACGGGCAGTTGCCGCGATATTGCATTCTTCGCTTTCACTTGAGGTGTTTTGCCCCCAGATTCGTTTTCGGCGCAAAACGGTGCGCGGACCGGTGTGGTTTCAGGAAGCGATGTTTCCGGGATATATCTTTGTACGGTTCGGTATGACGGAGATGAAGCGCTCCGTTGGCCATACGCCTGGCGTGTTGAATATTCCTTTTTTTGGTGGCCGGTATGTGCCGGTGCCGGATGATGTCATCGAATCACTTCGCCGGGACCTGGATGAAGAGGGTGCGGTCGATGCGGGGTTGCCGCTCGAAGTAGGTGATGAAACCACGGTGATGGATGGGTCGATGCGTGGCCTGAAGGTCAAGGTCATCAAGGTGATGCCGGCCGAAGGCCGTGTTGCGGTGCTGTTGGAGCTGTTGGGAACCTTGGTCGAGGCGGAGTTCCCCTCGAATGCGCTGGAACATCGCGTAATGCATCAGGTTTAACGAATGGCCAAACATGATTTTTTGCAAATAATGAGGTAGGGAATAATATGTGCGGAATTGTTGGATATTTTGGAAATCGCAAAGCGTCTGAGATTTTGGTGGATGGTCTGCGAAGGCTCGAATACCGTGGCTACGATTCGGCCGGGATTGCCTGTCTCTTCGACGGGCAAATCGGTGTCGTCAAGAATCCCGGAAAAATCCGGGCGTTGCGCGAGCGTGTTGAGGCGTCTCCACTGGACTCCGTAAAACAAGCGGTCACCGGAATCGGGCATACTCGCTGGGCGACGCATGGACCTCCGAATGAAATCAATGCACATCCCCACCTGGATGCATCCGGCCATTTTGCCATGGTGCATAACGGCATCATCGAAAACTACAAGTCAATTCGCAATGGGTTGTCACAGCAGGGCATTGAATGCGTTTCCGATACTGATTCCGAGGTCTTGGTGCAATTGATTGCGTATTGCTACAAGGGCAATTTAGAAGAGGCAGTTAGTGAAGCTTTGAAAAAGGTCAAGGGGACTTATGGTATTGTCGTCATGACCGATCACGAACCCGGAAAACTCGTTGCCGCCCGATGCGGTAGCCCGATTGTACTTGGTCTTGGAAAAGACGAAACCTTGGTGGCGAGCGACGCATCGGCCATCATACCCCATACACGCGATGCGGTTTATCTGGAAGATTTTGACATGGCCGTCATTACGGAGTCCGGAGTGCAGATGTTCGATCTGCAGCGCGCTCCGGTAAACCGCGAAATTATGGAGATGGACTGGGATGCCGGTGCGGCTGAAAAGGGGGAATATGACCATTTCATGCTTAAGGAAATGTTCGAGCAACCCGATGCCATCCGCAATGCGATTCGTGGTCGTCTCGATTTTGAAATGGGGACTGCCATTCTGTCAGGGCTCGATTTTTCACCACGCGATGCGGCCATGATCAATCGGGTTCTGGTGGTGGGATGCGGCACTTCGATGCATGCAGGCATGGTGGGTGAATATGCCATTGAGGAAATGGCCGGCATCTTGGCCGAAGTGGAGCAGGCCGCTGAATTCCGCTATCGTAACCCCATCATCACACCCTCGGATCTGGTGGTTGCGATCAGTCAATCTGGTGAAACCGCCGATACGTTGGCGGCGGTACGCGAGGCCAAACACAAGGGGGCTGTCGTTGCCGGCGTCTGTAATGTGGTTGGATCTACCATTGCCCGTGAAACAGGGAGGGGAGTCTATCTGCATGCCGGGCCCGAAATCGGGGTGGCCTCGACCAAGGCCTTCACCTGCCAGGTGTCGGTCATGCTGATGATGGCCTTGAAAATTGCGCGTACGCGCCGCATGCCGCTCAATGAAGGCGAAGAGCTTTGCCGATGGATCGAACGTTTGCCGGAACTCGTGGAAAAGGTGTTGGGTCAGAACGAAGCCATTAAAGCGATTGCGCAGAAGTATGCGGAATGCGAGAACGCTTTCTTTATTGGTCGTGGCTATCTTTATCCGGTGGCGCTGGAAGGAGCATTAAAGCTCAAGGAAATTAGCTATGTGCATGCGGAAGGCTACCACGCCGCCGAGCTGAAGCATGGCCCCATTGCACTTCTTGAGGAGCGAACGCCGATTATCGCGCTTCTGAACGATGTGCCCGGTAAAGACAAGACGCTGGGCAATGCCGAAGAATGCAAAGCCCGCAAGGCGCCGGTTATCGCAGTTGTTACCGAGGGAGATGAGGAGATTGCGGATGAATTTTCCGACTGCATCGTTGTTCCGGAATGTCCTGCCTGTATTGCTCCGGTACCGACCGCAGTGGCCTTGCAACTTTTGGCCTACCATATTGCTGCAGCGCGCGGTTGCGAGATTGATCAGCCGCGCAATCTTGCCAAATCCGTTACCGTGGAATAACTGATATCTTTTTGAAGAAATGGATTAACCACTATGAAAGAGAATGAAATGAAGTGTACAGCAGTGAAGGCCGCCATTGATGCTGGTGAAGCCATTTTGGAGATATATAAGCAGGATTTCGACGTAGAGATCAAAGCGGACAATTCACCTCTAACTGCCGCGGACAAAGCGTCTCACCAGATCATTGTCGATGCGCTGGCAAGCACGCCATACCCTGTGCTATCAGAAGAGAGCGCTGAAATTGAATATAATGATCGGAAAGATTGGGATAAGTATTGGCTGGTTGATCCCTTGGACGGAACTAAGGAGTTTATAAAGAAAAACGGCGAATTTACGGTCAACATCGCTTTAATCGAAAAAGGAGTTCCGGTTTTAGGGATCGTTTATGTTCCGGTTGAAGGTACGCTTTATTTTGGATCCGAAGAGGGTGCTTTCAAGGCGCGTGATTGTACCGGGAAGCCGATAGAAGATATCCTTGAATCGGCTACTGCCTGCCGGATTTCGGGAACACCGTCAAAGCCTTTACGCGTCGTCGCTTCAAAATCGCACTGCAACGACGAAACCCGGAAGTTTATTTCCGATCTGGAAGATCGGTATGGGGAAGTTGAACTGGTATCGCGGGGAAGCTCGCTCAAGCTCTGCATGGTTGCTGAAGGGGTTGCTGATATCTACCCGCGAATTGCTCCTACCATGGAATGGGATACTGCAGCGGCCCATGCCGTTGTGTGTGCCGCGGGAGGCGGAGTGTTTGAATTTGATGCTTACTTGCCTGTCATGGCCTATGGTGCAACGGGTGAAAGTGAGGAAGGAAAGCCGATTAAGCTTCGGTATAATAAGGAGAATCTGCTAAATCCTTATTTCGTTGTAAGTGGTTTGTCGAATAAATCGTGAATATCTCGTAGACAATATAGTTAATACATTATACCAATGGTCATGTTTTCGATTTAAAACTGTATGGAGAAAAGTATGAGTAGCTACAATCTATCCCACTTGAAGCAACTGGAAGCGGAAAGCATCCATATTATTCGCGAGGTTGCTGCCGAATTCGATAATCCGGTCATGCTCTATTCGATTGGCAAGGATTCCTCTGTTATGCTGCATTTGGCTCACAAGGCGTTTGCACCGGGTAAAATTCCTTTTCCGCTGATGCATGTCGATACGCAGTGGAAGTTTCGGGACATGTATAAGTTCCGGACGCTGATGGCCGAGAAATATGAGGTCGACATCAAAGTGTGGATCAATCCTGAAGGCAAGGATCAGGTTGGTCCATTCAGCCATGGTTCCGAAAAGCATACCGAGATCATGAAGACGGATGCCCTGAAGCAGGCGTTGAACCACTACAAGTTTGATGCGGCATTCGGAGGGGCCCGCCGCGATGAGGAAAAAAGCCGCGCCAAGGAGCGCGTCTATAGTTTCCGCAATGAATATCACCAGTGGGATCCGAAAAACCAACGTCCAGAGCTATGGAATCTTTACAACGCCAAGATCAACAAGGGTGAGTCGATCCGCGTATTTCCGCTTTCCAACTGGACGGAACTCGACATTTGGCTCTATCTGCTTCGCGAAGATATACCGATTGTTCCTCTTTACTATGCTGCCGAGCGTCCCGTGGTGGAGCGTGATGGAGTCCTCATTATGGTTGATGACGAGCGCATGCCCCTCAAGGAGGGCGAAACACCCATGATGAAAAAAGTTCGTTTCCGCACGTTGGGTTGCTATCCGCTCACGGGAGCGGTCGAGTCCAATGCGGAGACTGTTGAGGAAATTGTTCAGGAAATGCTCCTGACCACGACTTCGGAACGTCAGGGGCGGGTAATCGATAGCGACACCTCCTCCATGGAAGAAAAGAAAAAGGACGGGTATTTCTAATGGCTGACTCAACATACAAGATTCAGGAAGAAGCGCTGATTCGGTCGGATATCAGCGAATATCTCAATCGTCACGAAACCAAGGATTTGCTGCGGTTGCTAACCTGTGGTTCTGTAGACGATGGAAAGTCGACCCTAATTGGGCGGTTGCTCTACGACACCCACATGATCTACGAGGATCAGCTTGAAAAGGTAACGAAGGATTCCAAGGTTTACGGAACGACCGGAGAGGACTTTGATCCGGCGTTGCTGACGGATGGTTTGAAGGCCGAACGGGAACAGGGCATCACCATTGACGTAGCCTATCGCTACATCTCGACCGACCGGCGGAAGTTTATTGTCGCCGACTGTCCCGGCCATGAGCAGTACACCCGCAATATGGCAACGGGGGCATCTACGTGTAACCTCGCGGTCATATTGATCGATGCACGATACGGGGTGATCTCCCAAACCAAGCGTCACAGCTTTATCTGTTCTTTGCTGGGCATCAAGCACGTGGTTGTCGCCGTCAATAAAATGGATTTGGTCGATTGGTCCGAAGAGACCTACAACAAGATTGTAGAGGACTATAATGCCTTCGTTTCCCGGCTGAATTTCTCGGACATCCATTTCATTCCCATTTCGGCGCTGAAGGGCGATAATGTCGTTTCCCATAGTGAAAAACTGGCTTGGTACGACGGCCCGACTTTCCTCCACCATCTTGAAAGCGTGAACATCTCCACCGACCGAAACCTGATTGATATGCGTTTCCCGGTACAGTATGTCTTGCGCCCGAATCTTGATTTCCGCGGTTTCAGCGGAACGCTGGCTTCCGGCGTCATCCGCAAGGGCGACGCCGTCGCAAGCCTGCCCTCCCGCCAGCAGTCTACGGTCAAAGCCATTTATGGTCCGGATGGAGAGGTTGATGAAGCGTTCTCCCCTCAGGCGATCACTGTGACTCTTAATGATGAGATCGATGTGTCGCGTGGCAATATGCTGGTTCCCGTAAACAATGTGCCGCACATTGGGAATGAGTTCGAAGCCATGGTGGTTTGGATGCATGAAGGTGCTGCGCAACCGGGCAAGAGCTATCTCATTAAACATACGTCAACCATGGTGCCGGGCGTGCTGACAGATATCCGCTACAAGGTGGATGTCAATACGATGAAGCGCGATAAAAACGAGGAGGCGGGAAACGCCCCCGATTTGCAATTGAATGAAATCGGTCGTTGCCATATCACCCTCCACCGACCGATTGCGTTTGATCCGTATGAACGCAATCGCGCAACGGGGGCCTTCATCATAGTCGACCGTTTGAGCAATGTCACAGTTGCCGCTGGTATGATTGTTGATCGAATCGTTTCCAAACCGGGGCACAAGAAAGCTCCGGTTAGTCAGAACATTGTCAAGAGCGATAGCTTGGTCAGTGCTGAAGATCGGAAAAAACTGCTGAACCAGCAGGGCGCTACCATCTGGTTGACAGGGTTGAGCGGTTCCGGAAAGTCTACCATCGCGAAGCAGTTGGAGAAGGACCTGATCGAGCAGGGGCATCTTTGCTATATTCTCGACGGCGATAACATTCGGCACGGACTCAACCGGGATCTGGGCTTCTCGATGGAGGACCGCAAGGAAAACATCCGCCGTATCTCCGAAGTGGCGGCACTTATGAACGATGCAGGCGTGATTGTGATTACTTCGTTCATCTCGCCCTATATCTCCGACCGTGCCGCCGCTCGCGAAGTAATCGGTGACGCCGCGTTTGTTGAGGCGTTTGTGGATACTCCGATTGAAATTTGCGAGCAACGCGATCCGAAAGGGCTCTATAAGAAAGCCCGCGCCGGAGAAATTCAACAGTTTACCGGTGTCAGCGATCTATATGAAGCACCTCAGGATGCGGAAATCACACTTGCGACCGATGAACTGACTCCGGAACAAGCCTCTGGCATCATCGTTGATGATCTCCGGAGTCGCGGAATAATTCGATAAGCGAGCTGTTTGGAAGCGGTATGGGTAGTATTCTACAATGATGAAAGAAGTATTGATTACCGGTTCGAAGGGGCAGCTGGGCAATGACTGCCTGGATGTTTTGGGGGAATCTTTTTCGGTAAAAGGAGTGGATCTACCAGAGGTGGATCTCTCGGATCGGCACCAATGCTTCAGGGTGCTGGATCAACTGCGGCCCCAGATCATTGTCAATTGTGCGGCTTTTACGGCTGTTGATGCCTGCGAGACTGACAAGTCCTGCTGGAATGCCAACGCCGATTTGCCGGGCTATCTGGCCGAGTGGGTTGAAAAAAACGGATCCTATCTGGTGCATGTTTCAACAGACTATGTCTTCCCTGGAAACAAGCCTTTGTTTGAGCCGTTGACGGAGTCCGATCTGCCAAAACCGATCTCAGAATACGGAAGATCAAAGCTGGCCGGCGAACAGGCGATTGCCGAACGCACGGAAAATTTTTCCATTATGCGGACGGCGTGGCTTTATGGTGCCAAGGGAAAGAATTTCCTGAAAACGATGTTACGGCTCACGTTGCAGAATCCGGAAAAAGAGTTCAAGGTGGTGAACGATCAGTACGGTTCTCCAACATGGTCGAATACCTTGGCCCGGCAAATCAGGGAAATTGCGGAGCTACAGGCAAAAGGGATTTTTCACGCTTCATCCGAAGGGTATTGCACGTGGTATGAATTCGCTTGTGCTGTTCTCGATGAATTTGGAATTCAGCATCGTTTTGTTCCGTGCACGAGCGATGAGTTTCCTACGCCCACGAAACGGCCAGAGAATTCCATTCTCGAAAATTCCCATGCAAAGCAACTCGGGATTAACGTTTTCAAGGATTGGAAGGTTGAGTTGAAGAATTATGTCGCACAACACGGTGATGAGGTTTTGAAGGAGATTCGGTCATTATGAAGAAAGTGCTTGTTACGGGTGGGGCGGGATTTATTGGATCGGCAGTGTGCCGCTATTTGGTTAAAGAAAGGCAGTTGTCCGTTTTGAACGTGGATAAGCTGACCTATGCCGGTGTCCCGGAATCACTGAAAGAAATTGAAGACAGCCCGCTTTACCTTTTTGCAAAGGCGGATGTGTGCGACAAGCAGGCGATTGGCGGTTTGTTTTCTGAATTTCAGCCGGACGCCGTGATGCATCTGGCTGCGGAATCGCACGTGGATCGATCGATCGATGGTCCGGCCGCCTTTATTGAAACCAATATTTTTGGTACATATAATATGCTCGAATGTGCCCGTGAATATTGGAATAGCCTTGATGATCAGCGGAAACGCGATTTTCGTTTTCATCACATCTCTACCGATGAAGTCTATGGATCGCTGGGAGAAGAGGGGTTGTTTGAAGAGACTACACCATACGACCCGCGTTCGCCCTATTCCGCCAGCAAGGCCTCAAGCGACCATTTGGTAATGGCTTGGTTTCATACCTACGGCATGCCGGTTGTTGTCACGAATTGCTCGAACAACTACGGACCCTATCATTTTCCGGAAAAGCTCATCCCGCTGGTAATCTTGAATGCTTTGGATGAAAAGACGCTGCCGGTTTATGGCAAGGGTGACAACATTCGCGACTGGCTCTATGTGGAAGATCATGCGCGGGCACTGGTAACCGTGGTTGAAACCGGGCGGCTGGGCGAAACCTATAATGTCGGAGGGCGCAACGAGCGAACCAATCTGGAAGTGGTTGAAACCATATGCAGAATTCTGGATGAGCTAAAACCGCGCGATGAGGGTTCCTATCTGGATCTGATTACATTTGTTGCTGACCGTCCGGGACACGACAAGCGGTATGCCATCGATGCGACCAAACTCGAAACTGAGCTCGGGTGGAAGGCTCAGGAAAACTTTGATACGGGCATCCGTCGAACCATACAGTGGTATCTTGACAACGATTGGTGGTGGCGACCGATCCGGGAAGGCCGTTATTCAGGAGAACGTTTGGGGAAAGCATAAAAGGGGGAGACTATGAAGGGGATTATTCTGGCAGGTGGAAGTGGAACACGTCTGTATCCACTGACCAAGGTGGTTAGCAAGCAAATGCTTCCCGTTTATGACAAACCTATGATCTACTATCCGCTGTCAACCTTGATGTTGGCCGGTATTCGGGAGGTGCTTATCATCAGTACACCTCATGATCTTCCTCTGTTTGAACAATTACTTGGGGATGGAAGTCAAGTTGGCATGAAGTTCAGCTATGCCGAGCAGCCAAATCCCGAAGGACTGGCGCAAGCATTTATCATTGGCAAGGAGTTCATCGGTGACGACTCCGTAGCCATGGTGCTAGGCGATAACATTTTCTACGGACATGGTTTTCAGGGTATGTTGCAGTCTGCAATGGAACGTGATCGAGGCGCGACCATTTTTGCGTATCCTGTGTTGGATCCGGAACGCTACGGCGTAGTGGAATTTGACACGAACGGAAAGGCACTTTCTCTAGAGGAAAAGCCGGTAGAGCCAAAATCGAACTATGCCATTCCCGGTCTGTATTTCTATGACAACCGAGTCGTGGACATTGCAGAAAACATGAAGCCGTCTGCGCGAGGGGAATTGGAGATTACGGACGTTAATAAGCAATACCTTGAATGGGGCGAGTTGAATGTACAAAGCCTTGGACGTGGCTTTGCCTGGCTTGATACAGGAACCCACGACTCGATGCACGAGGCTTCCGGCTATGTTGAAACCATTGAAAAACGGCAGGGATTGAAGATTTCCTGTATTGAGGAAATTGCTTATCGCCAAGGTTATATAGATCGCGAACAGTTGATTGCCATTGGTAAAGAAATGGAAAAAAACAACTATGGGCAGTATCTTCTCCGGCTTGCAGAAGGTGGGTTCTAATGGAGGCCGTCGAACTTGCGATTCCTGAAGTCAAACTGATCAAACCTCGTCGGTTTAACGATGATAGAGGGTTTTTTCAGCAGACCTACCATTATGAGCAATATGCCGAGGCAGGGATCATGACACGTTTTGTGCAGGACAACTGGTCCCGGTCATCAAAAGGAGTTTTGCGCGGGTTGCATTACCAGCTTGAACACCCGCAAGCCAAATTGGTCAGCGTGATCCGCGGCGAAGTTTATGATGTTGCTGTAGACATGAGAAAGAGTTCTTCGACCTTCGGCCAGTGGGTGGGAGAACTCTTGTCCGCAGAAAATGGCCATCAGCTGTTTGTTCCTGAGGGGTTTGCCCACGGTTTTGTCGTTCTGAGTGATACCGTTGATTTTATGTACAAATGCAGCGATTTCTACACGCCAGGTGATGAGTATGGTGTAATCTGGAACGATCCGGATCTGGGTGTTGAGTGGCCGGACATGGAAACCCCATTGGTTTCCGGTAAGGATGCAGCTTTGCCGGATCTTTCGGACGCGGTTTTGTTTAAATAGAAATTAAAGGAGATTCCATGAAAAAGGCCTTGATTACGGGAATTACAGGACAGGATGGATCCTATTTGACCGAACTCTTGCTGGCGAAAGGCTACGAGGTCCATGGGATCATTCGCAGGGCCAGTTCATTCAATACCGGGCGCATTGATCACCTCTACAAGGACCGGCATGAAACCGGTGTTAAGATGTTTCTGCATTATGGTGATCTCACCGATTCAAGTAATCTGAATCGACTGATTGAAAAAATCGGTCCCCATGAAATCTATAATTTAGCTGCACAGTCGCATGTCCAGGTTTCCTTTCAGGTGCCGGAATATACTGCGGAAGTCGATGCAACCGGCACGCTGCGTTTGCTGGATGCCATTCGCGAAACCGGCGTTCCTTCGCGCTTCTATCAGGCTTCGACGTCTGAGCTATACGGCAAGGTGCAGGAAGTTCCTCAGACCGAAACCACGCCGTTCTATCCGCGCTCTCCGTATGCGGTTGCGAAGCAGTATGGGTTCTGGATCGTCAAGAACTACCGCGAGTCCTATGGCCTGCATGCGAGCAACGGCATTCTCTTCAACCATGAATCTCCCCGTCGCGGTGAAACCTTCGTGACCCGCAAGATTACGATGGCCGTCGCACGTATCTCGCGTGGCCTGCAGAAGTGTCTGTACATGGGCAACATCAACGCACTTCGTGACTGGGGCTACGCTCCCGACTATGTCGAAATGATGTGGATGATGCTTCAACAGGATACCCCCGACGATTTCGTCGTAGCGACCAACGAAATGCACACGGTACGCGAATTTATTGAAAAATCGTTCGCCCATGTCGATATCACCATCGAATGGGAAGGAGACGGTGTAGACGAGATAGGTCGCAACAAGGCAACGGGTGACATCGTTGTGCGCATGGATCAGCGCTACTATCGCCCTTGCGAAGTGGAGCAGTTGCTCGGCAATCCTGCCAAGGCCAAAGCTCAGCTGGGATGGGAGCCCAAGGTGAAGTTTGAGCAGCTTGTGGAAATCATGACTGCCGGCGACCTCCGTCTGCTCGATAATCCGAAGTACGAAATTGGGTTTTAAGGCAATCGCATGGAACTGAACTCTAAAATATATGTGGCTGGTCACATGGGACTGGTCGGCAGTGGAATTTGGCGTGCGCTCGAACGGCATGGATATACCAACTTGATGGGGAAGT